>CAYPWI010000006.1:0-19031 GCA_964414395.1 uncultured Ruminococcus sp. | reverse complement strand
TGCTGCACGCTTTATCGCTGACCCAATAGCCTTTTCGGCTCCGTGTGGGAACCCTGCGAGAACCCTTGTTGCACGGTCAAGCGACCCGGAACCGCCGACATCATCTGTGATGTACACTCCAACAGCGGATTTCATATCCGCGTGGCGCATACTGTAAATATCACTCATTATAAGCCTCCAGTTCCACGCAGATCACGCCCATAGCATTTTCTACAGTCGCAATTCTGTATGATTGATAAAACATATCCCCGAGAGCTTCGCCTTCGACTATTTCAAATGTTTTTCCCTGTTCGGGAAGATGTCCGTCTGTATCATCGGCGTTAAAAAACACTTTTTCGGTTACAAGGTAAACGCCTTGCATGTGATCGTTTTGCAAAATCGTTCTGTCGGACTGCTTGATTTTTGTTACAACTACGGGAATATCTGTATATTCCTCGCCGTCAAATCTAATGGTATGCAAATCGGCGATCTCGCCGATATTCATAAACACACCCTTGCTGTCCGCTTGAACTACGTCATTGAAACTCATACTTCGGGCATCTCCACACCCAGATTAAGATCATCGCCACTGTCATCATCGTCATCAGAATTGTTGACATAGGAATCCAAAGCGGCGATCATATCCGCTTTTGTCGTGCCAACAGGGAATGATAGCCCTATTCTTTTGCCTATCTCGCGCAGCTCTTTAACCGACGTGTTTTCATCATACTCAAAAGAGCCCTCTTCTTCGTCGTTCAAGGGCTCTTTATTGTCAGTATAGGTGTCTACCTTACCTTTTGCGGAGGAACCCTTTTCGGGGACATTCCCACGCTCTCCGTTGATTTCAGCGACGCCAAGCTTCACGAGACGCTCAGCTTCGCTGTCCTCAACATCAAAAGGCGGGTCACTCGGCGTTTTCACGGAATGTATTCCGATGGGAGATATGTATCCGTATCTTCCGCCCGTGATTCTGATCTTGGTCATTTTTTGCTCCTTTCGTTTTTTCTCGGTTAAGTATTGCCGAGAACGTGCGGCGCGAACGCATACGGACAGTAAGTATGCGGTGCGGTAAGGGGTGCAGACTTAAGCGTCCAGCTGTTCTGATCCTGCTCGTTGTTGCAGATAAACTTCGGGATGCGCTTAGCCGTAAACTTCTTGTAATCAATAGAGCCGAACGGAATCTGTACTACAGAACCGTACATGGTATGTCCACACTTGGGGAATGTTACCAGAACGCCGTCTCTCGGGAAGTATGGCTGCAACACACCGTTAGCGTCGGTGTACTTGGTGGAAACGACGAAGATAGTAAGCACATTGCCGCCGAAAATCAACTGACCGGGCGACATAATGCCGGGCTTGAGTATGCGCTCCCGCACAGAGCTGTCGTTAAAAGCAAGCGTGGTGTCGAGCGTTTTCATAATGCTCTCGTTATTTCTCATAACGCGCCACACATCAGGACCCATGATCATATCCGTCGGATTGCCGTTGTGATCGGAAACCATCTGGCACATCTCCGCGCCGTCGTTTTCAATATCCGCACCCGATGCGTTCCACGCCTTGGAAACGGTGTAGATGTGCTCGTTGGGGTCGGACTTGTAAAACTGAAGGAACTTCTTGCGCCCCTTAGTCTTTGCATCCACGTACTCCTGTATCGTGCAAGCGTTTGTGAGCATAGTTTGAACCGCCATCCATTCCTCACGTCTGGAAATACGTCTGTCAAGCTCTGCCATATCCTCGGCACGGAGCTTTACCGCACGCGCTGCCTCGTCCTCGTTCTCAAAGAAGCCCTCGCCAAACATAGGGACTTCGAGATCATCTGTTCTGATAGTGCGCTTTACAGAAATAAACGCGGGCTCGAATTCGTAAACCTCGAAGCCCTCGCGCTCAACTTCGATTGGACCCATTCTGCGGGTAACGAACGGAGCCATCTGCATATCGCCGTCCTTGTAAGACACCGGGATCTTCTTCTGCTTGAACATATCCCCCGCGCCCGTAGGGAAATAACGATCGCGGAAAAACTGCGACTCAGGCGGGGTGTCATTGACAAGCCGCATAAGCGTATAGGTGTCCGAAAAGTCAATTTTTATATTGCTGGGCATTATTTTACCTCCTGTCCTTAAGAAAGCGCCGCGCTCATTACGATATGGTACTTACGCAGCGCATCCTTGTCTTTCTCGGTTATGGTGTAACC
This sequence comes from uncultured Ruminococcus sp., assembly GCA_964414395.1. Classification (GTDB taxonomy): domain Bacteria; phylum Bacillota; class Clostridia; order Oscillospirales; family Ruminococcaceae; genus CAG-115. The sequence continues at coordinate 16,861 of CAYPWI010000006.1, read as the reverse complement.
TTCTGCCACGATCAAGCTGTTGCTGTTAAAGTTGCCTTCCGCATAGATCTCGCAAGGCTCATCTTCCGCAGTTCCGACTGTAATATCGTCGCAAAGCACGCCATAGGGTTCAAGTGTTTCGTCTTTTGCAGCGGTGCTGCCGAGTATCACCAACTTGCCGTCCTCGCTGGACTTTGCAAGGAGAGTGCCACACTTATACACCGTTTCCTCAGAGCCTTTGCGAATAACGCCGCCCATAACACGGGGCGGGGGAGTTGTTCCGGCAAAAAGGTTATCATAAGATACCGAGCCGAGATGTCTACTAAGCTTCTGCATTATCCATTCTCCTTTCCCTTCAAAACCTTGTCGATAAACGCAAGCCCGACTTCCTTTTCGGTCATGGTTCTGCCGGGGTCTGCCGCCGACTCTACTTTGGAAACTTCCGAACTCTGCGAGTCAATCTGCATATTGCTGATGAACTCCGCGCCCTTTTCCTTGTCCTTCAACGCAGCGCGGAGAAGCATTTCTCCAGCGCTACAAGCGGTATCACCATATTTTGCAGCTTTAAGAGTTTCCGCGTCAACCTTAAAAGCAACTGCGTCTATCTCTTCAAGGCGCTTACGTTCTGCTTCGATCTGCGCGGCAGCCTTTTCGGCGGCTTTTGCGTTGACCTCGGCAGAGATCTTCACTGTAAGCTCTTCCTGCACTTTGGCAGCGAGTTCGGGATTTTCCTTGATAAGCTCGCTCAAGTCTTTTGCCATAGTTGTATTACCTCCATCTTTTGAATTATCAATATCGGGCGGGTCATTCCGCTCGGATATTACGGGAATGTTTTCCGGGCAGTGCATACCCTGCAGTGAGAAGCGTCTGCCGTTTATCATCAACGCCTTTTTATCGGCACAGGCGGCAATTTCAGCCTTACTTTCACTCTCATATATCTCGTCTGCGAAGCCTTTTGCCTTGGCTTCCTTGCCCGTCAGATACGTTGTTTCGGACATCATCGCGAGAAGTTCTTCCTCGCCAAGCCCTGTCTTGCGCTTGTATGCTGAGACCAAGATCTCGTCGTACTTGTCGACTTCGCCGGCAAGCTTTTGCAAGTCGTCCGCGTTTAGCCACCCGCGAACAAGGCGTATAGCCTTGTGTATCATCACAAGTGATGTGTGCGACACGGATATGTGATCTGCTGCACACATTATCATTGATCCCGCCGACATGGCAATACCGTCCACAGTACAGTCTATCTCCGTGCCGTTTCTTGAGAGCTCCCGCAGTCGGTTGTATATCAAAATAGCGGCGTTTACCTCGCCGCCGATAGAATTGAGCCGAATGTGAAGCTTTTTACATTTACCCAGTTTTTCCAAAGAGCCAACCACTTCGGGAGCGATTATATAGTCTCCCTTTATTTCTTCTCCCGTCCACCAGTCGACCGGGCGTTCCTCAACAACTTCTCCGTACATTTTCAACTCCGCGCGGCCCGCTTTCTCGTCCGCTGCTATGGCATACGGCACTCCGTTACTTAGCTTCATCATTGGTATTGTCGGTTTCTTCGCTGTCGGTTTCGGCATTATCCTCACTCCTTCCTGCGGGTTCTTCTTTTACAAGCCCCGCCTTCTTCATAAGTTTCGCTTCCTCGGAAAGAATGTTCAGGTTATCGGTGTAATTCTCTCCGTAATATTCTCTTGTTACTTGCTCGTTCGTTTTCCAGCCGCTCTTAACGATAATTTCATTTGCCTCGGCTTCTGCCTTGGGATCGAGCAGCGTTTGAGCAGGACCATCCCACCGAGAACCGCACCACGCCTCGTGTATGATCGGGTCATCGAAAAATCCGGGAGCTTTTATCCGTCCTCTTGCGACAGCTTCCGCAAGCCAGGTCTCATAAATCGGTCTGCAAAAGTCAGCCACAAACCACGAACGGCGCATTTTTATCATCTCGCGCATCTCTTCAAGAGCACCTTTAGAAGCAGAGTAGGAAGCATTAAACTGTTTGAGCAGCACTTCCTTGGGTATTTCAAGCGCCGCCCCGCACATCGTGAAAATCGCGTCCATAAACTCCGTGAATCCCGTGCCCGGAATGTTCGGATTTCCGAATGTGATCTCCTCGCCGCGCTTCAGCTTATAGACCTCGCCCGGGCGCATCTCGTATTCGGACTCAAGACTTTCTTCCTCGTCGTTTTCGTTCTCGTCCATGAAGCCCATATCCGAGACATTCTCCTTGCGCGTGATCCAGCCTGTCATCATTGACTGTATCGTCGCTGCGACAAGCGTGCACCCGACAAAGCGACGGGCTTGAACAAACGATTCTATGGCAGGAGCATAATAGGTAACGCCCCGATATTGATCGGGGCGTTCAGCGTCCATAATTTGCAGAATATTGGGTATTCCCGTAAGCTTTCCTCGAGCTTCAACACGGGCGAAGGTGTGTTCATCCGACCAGATCATCTGATTGGGATAGTCGTTATGGATGTAATACGCCACGATTTTGCCGTTTTTATCGACTTCTACTCCGTCGTGTATTCTGTTTCCGCTTTGAGTTCTGCCCTCGGTAAAGCCGTATATTCCCGCGCCATAATCAAGTATATCTGCGTCAACAGGCGTTCGCACTCTATCCGCTTCTATCAGCTGCATACGTAAGGTGTATGGGTTAAAGCGGCTTGTCTTATCGCGTTTGAGTGCAACGAACACATCGCCGCTCATAAGCCACGATTTAACAGCCGTGCTTTGTATCGAATAGAAGTTGTCCTTTGCCAACGCGTCGCAGTTTTCAGCTTTGGACGCGTACATCTCAAACTCTGCTTCAACCATTTTCTGCCACTTTTCCGCTTCGGCATCCGAAATGTTCAAGATGTTTCGGTTGATCGCACATTTCAGTCGCAGCCCCGAGCCTACCATTTTGGTACGCACGATATTGACTGCTGCCGCCGCAACGGGAGTTGACATATAAAGCATACGGCCGCGCTGTCTAAGCGTCGCATTGTTCCAATCCACATCCTCAATGGGAGTGGTCGAAACAGCATTAAAGGCTTTAAGAGCGATCTTTTGATTGCTCGCTCCCGCGTCGGAATAACCGCTCGCCAAAATTTTACTTTTTTTCAATAGATCACCCTTTCTGCAAGATCAACAACAGCGGGGGCAAGGAATTCAGACGAAAATACATAATGTGTGGCTCTGTGTCCGTTAGCTCCCCGCTGTCATTGTGAGCCGCGCGGCTCTCAAAAACCGTCTGAAACAGGCGGCTCTTGACAGTCACGCGGCGGTGCGCCCAATGAGCAAAACGCGCCGCCGCTCGGGTCAACCCCGATCACGGAGGAAAATGTAACTGTCAAAATAAGCGGAGTCACGGCAGGAAAGGAGCAACCTGCCTCGCGCCGTCGACTGCCGACGCAGACCCCGCAGCGTAAGCTCCAACGGAGCTATTATATCAATACCCCTCTGCGAGAGATTACGCTCTAAAGATCTGTGGGGATAACGTTCCCTTTTTGCCGGGTAGACTTTCCGCTCAGTATCCGCTCGTACTCGTCGAGCTTCTCCAAGCAGTAGTCTATCTGCTTCGCAATATCGTCCAAGTCATAACGGCTCAGCTGTCTATCTCCTATGGTATATGATTTCACGCCGTCGGAAGAAGCAAGCACTACCTGCGCTTCAAGCAGTTTGTCAAGCAATTCCTCGTAATGCGTTTTCATTTTTACGGCTATTTCTCGCCTTGTCATAAGATTTACCACCCGTCATACAGTTTATTTTTTGCTTTCCGCTTAGGCTTCTTCGCCGCTGCCGTTTTTTCGGACAGCGGCTTTTTGCCTGTGCGGGTCTCAATCAGTCGCTGTTCAAGAGCGAAAAAGTCCGGTTGCAAGAAATGAGCTGCTGCCATAGCATAATTGCGACAGTCAAGCGGCTCGTTCCTGTCGTGCCCTTCGATCTTCTCCCATTTCAGCTTTTTTGTTTTGGGATTAAGCACGCACCGCTCCGACAAAAGTCCATTGAAAAAAGCTCTGTCATACTCGGTAGTGCGGGGGAAGTGACAATATTTCGCGCCCGGAGCTTCCACTCTCAGATCACGCATTATGATATGCTTTCCCGCGTCAACGCCAATGCTAAAGGTCTGGCAGTCGCCGAGGTATTTACCCTTTATCACAATATCCTTTTTCTTCGGCGGGGAAGTGTACGGTGTCTGATTTCCCGTTGTGCGTCCGCTGTCGGTAACGCCGCGGCAAGCAAACAGCTTTTTTCCCATTCTGTCACGGCAGAATTTGCGAACTTCATTTGTAAAGTGCCCATTTTCGTCCTGGAACGCAAGGGATATGCGAAGGCCCACACCATCGGCAAAGGTGTATTTGTGATCGAGAATATCATCAAGCGGCAGCCACGTTTCCTCGTTATCAGGCTTGCCCATGATAACGCCACGCTTTATGCTCCAATTCTCCCAACCTTTTCCCCAACCGACGACCTCATACTCCAGACGATCGTCCTGCGTATCAACGCCGAGCGTCAGCAGCAGAACACCATCGGGCAGCTCCGCCTTGTAGTCCTCGCGCCGCGAGAATAGCACTCCCTCGTTCTGTATATCTCCACGGTTTTCCCATGGTTCTCCAAATAAAGTGTTGACAACTACTTGCAGTTCGTTGGGATCATCCTTTGCTTTGAGGTATTCCAACACCGTATCGCTCCAACGCTGCCACGGAGAGACCCACGAAGTAATCCAGAATGAGCGCGTACCGTAAAGCGATAAGGCTTCGGGGGCTTCCGATTCCCACCGTCCAGGCTGCTTTTTCATCGTCAGCTCGTCCGTCAACGCCCCACATTCGGGGCAAAGGAAATAAACATACTTGATCTTGAACGGAGTATCTTCTCCCTTTTCGTAATCAAACTTGATGTTTTTTCCGAACCTTATTTCGGTGTACTTTCCGCAGTGCGGACACTTGCTTTTCCACCGCTCCCTCGTGCCGCGCAAATACGCCTTTTCTATCGCGGAAGCGCCCTTGATAGTAGGCGTGGAGACCTCAACCGACTTCGAGTTGTAGAACGTTATCTGTCTTTTGAGCGCCAACGCCCAGGGGTCGCCCTCTGTTCCCGCCGACACCGCCCACCTGTCGCGCTCGTCACCGAACACATAACGGATAGGCTTGGAGCAGAGCGCATGGGCTTCGGTAGACCCACAGAGTGTGAGTATGCCGCCCGGGAACGCCTTTTGCAGTATGGTGTTGGAGCTGTCGCGGCTTTTGTTCTCCGCGACCTTGCCCGTCAAGCATTTTGTATCGCGTATCATAGGAGCGATACGCAGCTTGGAATAGTCCTTCGCGTCAATCGTTGTCGGCTGAATGAACAAAATCGAGCTGGGATCTTGATCTATGATGTACCCGACCATATTGTTCATAAACTCCGATTTACCTATCTGCGAAGAAGCCATTACGGTGATGTGCTTAACCTTGCTGTCCGTGAACGCGTTCATAACGTCAATCAAATAAGGCGTTCGTTCTGAACGATAAGGACCGACTTCTGCGGACGTTTCGGGAGATAACACACGGTTTTGGTTCGCCCATTCCGTAACTGTAATACTCTCCGGGGGCTTGATTGCCGCCAAGATCGGACGTATAGCATTATTAAGCCGCTCGTCCCTGTAGAGCTGTGCTTGCTCGGCACGCTGCGCTTCCTCGGCGCGTTGTGCTTCCTCGGCACTCGGACATTTCCTATTCGGCATCGTCCGTGCTTTCCTTGTTTTCGCCGTCGGGATTATCGGCAGCAGCTTTCTTACGGCGTTCGTCCACGCGCTTCTTGTACTTTCGGCTGTCATACTTGTAGCCCGACAGCTGATCGAGTGTAAGATAGACCTCGCGTTTTACAACGCCCGGGATATCCGCAGGGTCAGATACCCCCACAATTTCAACCGACAAACGCCCAACAAGTGCCGTCAGACTGTTCTTGACAAAAAACAAAAGGTCTTCCGTCATAGCCTTTACATCTTCGGAACGGTGCATTTCTCCTTGAAGTTCCTTTGCGTAAAGGTTTTCCTTGATAGCCTTGGACGCTTTAATGGAGTTGTCGAGCTGCTTTTTCTTCTTGTCAAGCTCTTCAAGTTCGGGGTCTTTATCGGTGTTCTGCTCGTCGAGCCATTCCAAATAGTTTTTCATCGACGCGCACAAGTCAAACAGAGCACCCTTCGCCGTCTTGACCTTAACAAGTGTGCCTTTTTTAGCGAGCTTGCCGACCCATTGATCGGACTTGCCTAATATCACGCTCACATCAGCGGTCTTGACATAGATCGGTGTTCCGGGAACGAGTGAGTAAATCGGCTCTGCTGCCTTTGTGCTTTTCGCTGCCATAACACCACTTCCTTTCGTCAAAACCGCTCAAATCAGCGTAAAATCGCAAAATCTAAACTAAACCGCCCGAAAAAATTTCTTTCCTAACTACGCGAATTTCGGGGCTCAGCGACCCGTTTACGTTTTCAAACGCGTCACAGTACCTTTTCAATCGCAACACCCTCTCAGTCGCTCTGTACGCCCCGCTGAGAGCTTTTTAAACGAAGATAGGGTAGAAACACATCTAAGGTGTAAAAGCGCTTTAAGCGCGATTTTCAGACCTTTGTTATGATCTCCGCTCTACTGTACTCCTTTGCAGACGCCATAAGCGCAATGAACTCGTCCTTGGAGAAGTCTGACAAGCGGAACACTTCTTCGGGTCGCATACCAAGCTGCTTGCCTATCTCCTTGACGCTCTTGCCCTCATCCATTAAACTCTTAACAATAGCCTTCATAGGTTCGAGCAGATGCGTTCCACGCGCTCTGTTATGAGTGATAGTTCCGTACATATCCTCAGCTCTATCGGTATGCTTTACTATAACCACAGGTACCATACCACCCAGCTTTGTTTTCAGCGGCTCTCTCCCCGAAACAGTCCAACGGTGGAAACCGTCTATAATGGTGAAGTCAGGACGCACCACGATCGGCAGCGTCCAGCCATTTGTTTCAATGGACTGTATTAGCAGCGTGAGGTTTTCCTCTGATACCTTGTTGGGGTTATAGTCGTTTGGCTTGAGCTTCTCACGCGGCACCCATTGCAGGGTAGACAGAGGAGCTTTTAAATCTGCATTGCTCATGCGTTCGCGCCCCCTTTTATGCGGAAGCGCTTCGCGTCCTTAGCATAAGCCTCGAATACATCTTGATATACTGCGCGTAAAGAACGTAGCTTGGGGTCGCCCGCAATGAGAGCCTCGTACATTTTGCGATAATCTCTCTGCCGAGCCATTCCATCTATCTTGACATATCCACGCCGATAGTCATGCGCGACATGCCTTGTTGTCGCATTCGTAAAGTGCTTTTCTGGTTCTTCAAAAAGGAGCTTGCGACATAAAGACTTATAGTCCTTTTCTTCTCCTGCCTCATTCCTTTTGCGTGTTCTGCTGACGCGTTTATACCATTCGGTGTCCCAATACAATAAGACAAGATATGCATTTGGTTCACGCCGCTCAATACGCGACCACAAATCGGGGTCTGTTTCGGCAACGTGTTTTAAACCGCGCAAGCTGTCACACGCGAAAAAGTTGGAAATTCGCAAGCTCCGCCTGCTTTCTCCGGCTTGATATATCCACAAATACGCGTCGGGAATATCTACGTGATGATCTTTGATGTACTTCCACACGTCGGTATCTTTCCAATCGTAAATTGGATAGATCATATTCTTCTTTGTCAAACCTTGCATCCCAAGGCTCAAGTTTGACATATATTGTAACCGCTGTACCGATTCGGCGGCACGAACTCCTGTAATCGTTATGCCGTCTTTTGTGATACGCGGGAGAAATGTTTGATAGTTTTCCTTGCCTATGCCCGTGAGATAAGGGCTATTGCGAATAGCGAAGGGCGGCGGCTGCCGCACCCACACATCTTCTTTGCCCGGCTCCCACGTTATCCAGCTCTCGTCATTCGTGAGCTGATTAAAGCACGACACCTGTTTGAGCGGCAAGCAATACCAATGGAACTTTGCTCCTGCCATGAGAAAGCGTGTTCGCCACGCTTTAACAAGCTCAATGCAGCAGTCATATATTGCTTCCTCGTCAATGAAAATGACCGTGAGCTGTTGCGCGTCGATCTCTCCACGCTGAATAAGACGCAGCAGCAAGTCGCACATACAGATTGAGTCTTTGCCGCCCGAAGTGCAGAAGTACACGGGAAAATTATTGCTGAAAACGTTCTTGATCCTCATTGTCGCCGCCGCGACAACATCCATTTTTGCCTTGGCGCGTTTTACAGCCATATCTTCGCCCCGCAGTCAGGACAAATGACAAACTCGCGCTCGTTCTCGCTTTCTTCGGCGTTCTCCGTTCCCTCAGCGGCGGGAAACGGAGCATTGCTCGAACGTGCGTCATTGTCATCTTTGTAAAGCTCGGCATTCTTCTTGATCTGCTCTTTGCGCTCCTCGGGCACTTTCCCATAGTCTGACATTATCTCGTCTACGTCATCGGGAACGGCAATAAGCGTTTGAAGCAGTTCGTCGTCATACCCCGGAATATCAAGATCATTACCAAGCTCGGCTATGATAGAGTCGAACACCGACATATCATCAACGCCGAGATCAAAGATCCTGTTGTCCGAAAGCATGAGCTTCTTTTTCTCGTTTTCGGACAGTCCTGCCTTTACGCAGCACATACATTCGGTAATGCCGAGCTCCTTCATTGCGATCAGCAGCCCGTTTCCCGCAAGAATAATGCCGTCCTCGTCAATGACAAGATTTCGCGTCTGCCCGTACTTTTCAAGAGAGCGTTTCAGCTCCGTGATCTGCTTTTCGGGGTGCATACGCGAATTCCTGTCGGGGTGCTTTAAATCAGCAACCTTTTTCTTGACGATCTTCATCTCAACGGAATTCTTCATCAGTTCTCACCCCCTTTCATTCGGGAATGAGATTTTGCTTTGCCGACCGCGCTCATAATAAGCGCGACAGCGATTCCGCACGCAACAAAATAGATCCTCACCGACGCCATAAGCGTCCACATATTCATCACGCCGAACGGAATAAGGACGTGCCACAATGCCACGAGTGCGACATTGACGATCAGCCCCGCCCATCGTCCAAACGCGATATAAATGCTATACATCGCAGAGGAAAGAGTGGATGTGCCGATAAGCGTTATGAGTATGGCTTTTATAATGCTGAGAACGGGGGAGAAGTTCGCCCACGCCAACATAAACACAATTGCCATATAAGCGCCGAAAAGTACTCCGCCCAAAATAAAAGCTTTTCGTGCGTTGATCTTCTTCGTGCCGTCCTCATTGCTGTCATTGTAATTCAACAGCTCGAAGAAATACGGATAAGTAAACGGTCCGGGAAGCAGCAAGAACGCTTTCCAGATACCCGCCTTCATATTTTCCGCTTCAAGCCCCGCCGAGATCACATTGTAGTTTCCTCTTGATGTTATCATTGCCGCGACGGTCACGACAAGCGCGAGAATATATACCGCCGCCCAACCAATGTTATCCGTCAGAACGTTTCGGAGCATACCAAACTTGAAGAGCAGCACGATAAACAGTGCGCCCTCGATATAGGCGATGATCTGCCCCATACCTGCACCGAGCGGAGTTTCCGAAAAAATTGACTGTATGCCGTTCATTGACAGCCACGCTTGAAAAACGCACATCACAGCGCATATCCACATCATAGGCTTGGAACAGAATACCCGCCGTACATTCGGGATCCTCGGCGCGACAAACCCAAAGAGAATACACGCAAACACATTGCCCAGCACCCAGATAAGCGACGGTATAACGCCATAAGTGCGCGTCATCTCCACGCCGTTCATCAGAGAACCGATACCCGCCCACGTTGCAGCAATGCTCATAGCATAATACGCAGTAGGCTTGCCAGTAAATTTGCTTTTGAGATTTGTAAACAAGATGTTTTCTCCTTTCAAATAAAATACAGACTTGGCGTAGTCCTTATATTTGCCGCCGCGCAAAGGAGCAACGCAGCATTTTAAACTACCCGCCTTTCAAATAAAATACCGCCCACCACGTAAGCGCGGCAGACGGCTGCGTCAGATTAGGAATTTGCGATTATATTATAGCACACTTTGTTTGTGACTTGTGTGACATTCGTGACAAGTTCACGGATTTTTTTGCAAATAACGGCAGAACGCCTGCTTTACACTGTTTTCAGTGTTTCCGCCGCCTATCCTTGCAGCGATGTCACGCCAGCGCATCCGCTCGAATACTCGAAGTTGAAAGAGCCTTTGAGTAAAAAGATCGGGTATGCTTGCTATGTAACTCTCGACGCGCCGCTTCTGCTCCTTGTATCGAACCAGATCACAGCAGAGCTTTTCTTTCGCGGTGATTAGGGCAATGTATCTTTCTTCAACGATGTTTCCCGGTGAAGGGTTTTTGGGTATGCCACTGTCATTAAACGCGGGTGAGCGCACCAACGCTGCTTCCTTGCGCATTATGTCTTCTTCCAGAGATGATATTGCTTCCGCCAACAAGTAGTATTCATCAAGTTCTTTGTACGTCATACCCCGAACCCCCTAATTATTTTATATAGCCGTTTTCTGTCGCGAAATTATGTATCTTTTTAAGCGTGACCGCGCCTATTCCCGCAATGTGTGCCGCTTCCAAATCCTTGATAAATTCCGAAACACACGGAACGTTCGCGCCCTGCGGCTCGGGGCTGCTGACGATCGTTTTCATCACTCGCTCTACCAACTTACCGTCAGAGAGCTTCCGCAGCGCGACCGCCTGCGCGTGTATTTCCTTCTGACCCTTATCCCTGATTTTTCTTCCCATGATGATCATTCCCAATCCTTAAAAAATCTGCATCCGCAATTAGTCAACACATAACAGAATGTTTCGTGTGCGGGGCTGCTGCAATACATAGGGTTATAGTAGTACCTTATAGGTTCATCCGTCGGCATAACGCCAAGATCGAACACATCCGAAACAGCTTGCTTTGTATCGTCGGTCGGCTCAACATCATGCGTCAGCCAAAAATCTCCGCGCTCGAACAGCTCCAACGGTCTTAGATCTTCAGCTTCGCAGCCATTGAGAATACACTGTGCCACAAGCGCCTGGAACTCATAAGGGCAATAGCCGCCCTCGCTTGCTACCATACACTCGATAGCTGCTCGTTCCTCGGCAGTGATCTCGTACCGCGCGGGAGCTGCCGCGTTTGGCACTTCGGTTTCGGATATATCCGACTGAGCAACGATGTTCTGATCGGATACCGGCTCTATTATCGCCGTATTTGCCCCGTATTCGCTGCTTTCAGTGTTAGTGGTATAACTCTGTTCCGAACCGTTATCGACCTCTCTCGGCTCGATTTTCGGCGAATACGACAGCGTCAGCAGTATAGACGCTACCACCGCGCTCGCCATTACAAGGTTTGAAATAGTTGTTTTGCGCTTCATTTGTTTTCCTCCACGTTTTCCACAGATTCCAGCGTAAGCTGGTTCTCATCAATCACCGCCGCGGCGGCTTCTGCGTCTGCCTTCCTTTTGCAAACGTGCCCCATTCCGTTTTTCAGCCCGTATTCAGAGAGAAGTATTCCGCCGCAGCGCTTGCATCGCGTTGCTCTGATCGTGAATATTTCGGGCTGCCTCGTTGTGCCTTCGATCACTTGTTCTTCCACCTTTCAAAACAGTAGCGAATACAACTCCGAAATAAAGCTCTCATAATTCTCGTTGCTTTTGTCGCCCTGCTCATTATATTTTTTGTAGCGGTTGACCGTTTCATTGATGCGCCGCCTATGCCGTTCGCAAGCGTCGCAGTTGCCATTAACCTGTGATTTTGCAAGCTGTACGATCTCTACCAACTCCTTGTATTTCAGAAACGTCTTGTAATACGAGCCGCTGCCTATCGTCTGGTAATTCAGCTCGGCTTGATCTGCTTTCTTCAGAAACTGATTTTCAAGCTCGCATAGCCTTTTTATATCAATCATCTTCGCTGCCATCCCCTTTCAAAACATTTGCAAGTATCAACGGTTTCCCCACTCCACATCCCTTTTAGTTCGTCCATATTACATCTTTCTTTCTCCAAAATCCGTTCCCCACCGTTCACAATATTCGCGCCAGGTTTCTTTTTTATAGCATCTGCCATAAACATACCTTTGAGCAAATTCGAGTTGCGCTCGATTTGGAACAATGCCTTTGGGCTCATTACGCTCTGCTTGCGCGTAAAGGTTTATCCCTTTAAGCCGTTTCAGCTGCTGCACGCGATATTCGGCGTTTCCCAAATCGGGCGTGACAAGCAGATACACAAAAAGCCTATATGATTTTACCCCACGTTTCTGCAACAGCTCGGCGGCGTGAATAATTGCGTCTATCTGCGGAATGGTATCACAGCTGAAACGTATGTGCCTTATCCATTTCAGCCGCGCCAGGATATCCGCTATGTATTCATCGACCAACCTTGCGTCCATTCCTTGGTTAATGTCAATCTTATAACCGCTTCCGATAAGGCTTGCGAGCTGATTTATCCCAAATCTGCTCGCCAAAATGTTGTTATCCATTAAGACGAGCTTATCAGAATCGGGTCTTACGAGCTGCCGCCATCTCCGATAAGGTCTTATGTTGCCCTCTTTTTGGGGAACGTAGCACCACGGGCAACGGCTTGGGCAACCCCGCGTTATATACCCTATGGCATAATTGCACGTCGGATAAAGTGTGTAGTCGGGGAACATAGCGTCGATCTCTTTCGGGAGATCCTTAAACAACCCGTACCCCGTGCCACCCTTGATCGCATTTTCGGGTAAAAACGGGTTTTCGGGCGTATAGTCAAAAACCTTTGACGAATACACCATATCATAGACACTCGCATCTTTCCTCGGCGGATAATCAGCCGAAGTGGAAGCAACTGCGTTCGGTTCCGCAGGAATAAACATCTCTACCGTATCTCCTTGCAGCTTATGCCACGCGGAGATCTTCATGATCGCATAATTCGGGAACGATTTACTTTTTAATCGCTCAAATTCTGCATCGTGCAGTCCGATCAGCTTAGGCATTATCCTTGCCGCCTTTCGTCCACGGAAACTCGCGCCTCATATTTTCCTCACCGACTATCGGGATAAGGCTGTCTTTCATAAAGACGGGTATGCCATTTTCGTCACAGTATGTGACGATATGGTCTATCCATTCCTTTTGAGGAACAACCTTATTTTTGCGGTTACCCGTTTCTGCCCCAATTATTATCCATTTTGCGGTTTGAAAACTTCCAACCTCCATATTGATTGGTAGCAGTAATGGTTCGATGCTTAAAAAAGTGTTGTATCTTCCGGAAGAACCGAAATGCGCTATGTGCTCACCTGTAACAGAAGAACCATACCACATATTGCCGCTTCGCGGCAGTTTTCCTTTGTTTGCTAGATCAAGATATCTGCCGGGGTTCTTGGTAAGAAATAGATATGTATGCTGCGGGGCAATCTCGCAAGTTTCAAAGATTTCTCTTATCCAATCATCAGGAACCCATTCTCCGAACAAATCTCCCATTGAGCAAACAAATATGGTCTCGGGCTTTTTCACATACTTAGGATCCAAAAACCTATCCATGTGATATGTAGGCGCAAACCCAAAAGGAAATGAAGCTTTTACGATCCTGCCGCTTTTACACCGAACACTAAGCGGCTCACATATCTCGAAAATCGGCGTGCCCTCTTCGTGACAGTATATCCCTGTTCCGCCTTTGTTTGTCGGAACAATATGCCCCTTAAAACGGTTCGCCTGCTTTCGTGCATAGCAGTATTCGCAGCCGTGCAGACAACCCGTGACAGGGTTCCACGAATCGTCACACCAATCAATTTTTGTCTTGTTCATTTTCTCACCTCATTCCATATTACACCCTTAGTCCACTGCCTCATCATCAGCGCTCCTTTCTATCGCCTATATATCATAGCCATACGCACACCATGCTTGATCTGTCTACGGAGATTTTTAACTTCCTTTGCGACCCGCTTTTGAACTTCCTCGCTCTGTGCGCAACGAAGCTCGATTAAGCTTTCCGGTTTTCTAATTAAGGTTGTCTGAGTTAAAGCCTGCCTCATTCTATCGTCTTCTATTATCCTCACCGCCTTTCCATAATCTGATGATCGGAAACCCATTGAATACCTGCCCCCGTGCTGCAAGCTCTTTTCTGCTCGGAATAAAACTTTTGGTCAGTTTGTCATACGCTCTGCAATTGTCTTGTGTTTTCCAACAATATACATCTTCCGGCCGTCTAAGACCCGGTTCATTGCAAGGTCTGCATAAACATTCGAGTTCGAGATTATCATTTAACCACAGCTCGCACGTTAAGCAGGGGCATTTCCATGGCTTGCACCAATCGCTCACTTCAACCGCTCCCTTTCTCACCTTTGCCGCTTACTGATCTACCCAGATCGCAATTGCTTTTTTCCAGAACGGTTCGTACTTCTTGAGTTCTGCCTGGAACTTCTGTTCAAGCTCCGGGTCATCTATATCATCGTAGTCCTCGTAAAGATGATCAAACAGCTCGTCCTCGAATATGCTTTCGTCGGTGTAGTAGTAATCCGACCACGGAACCGTGCAATCAAGAACTTCGGTGATCTCATACGTCACATTATCGCAAACGGTCCACTTATAATCATAGCTGGAAGCTTCATCGCTGACCATAACAATGATCGGCAGATCGGGGTTTTCCATGATCAGCTTTTTGAGCTTATCGGTACTGTGCAAGTTGTTCATATTATTCGTTCACCGCCTCTTTAAGTGTGATTTTGTCGGCACGAACTCTTACGCGCGTTCCGCCGTTTTTGTCGAGCAGCTCTACCGATCTGCATTCTTCTCCGAAATCGTTTATCCAGAAGATATACGCCAGAATGCGAACGTATGTTGCTCCGTTATACACGACAGGCACTTTGCTGTGCATTGCGGCTATGATGTCTTTTGAAGTCATTCCCGCTCACCACCCATCTCTTTCCTCAAGCTGTCCTTGATGTAGTAATTCAGGTTCAGTTCCTCGCAAAGAGCCTCTGCCTCTTTTCCGAAACGCTTCCAATCAATGTCCGACTTGTGATAGTTTAATTTACCTATCTTTATCTTGTCAACATAGTCTGCCGTTTCCTCGATCGCCGCAAGCACATTGTCAGCATTTAAGACAGGCTCGAACGAAATCCAAGTCTTTATCCCACTTGCGTGAACCATATTAAGGACACCCAAGATCAAGAAGGACTGCATTTCGCTTGTGGGCACGCCACCATCATAAGTTACGCCATACCAGTCGTTTTCATCAAGCAAGTCAAGATCACGCAATGACAGGTTCTTTGTCAGTATCTGCACATTGTTCCCGCTGCCCTTTATGAGCTTGATTATCTCTCGCGTCGCTGTCGTGTCGTACCCGGCGGGGTAGGGGTCACAAGTGAAGCACAAGTGTATAAGCCTGCCCGTAATGTTCTCGTGCTCAAGTTGCTTTGCAACAGCCTCAACAATGCCGTCTCTGGGCTTGACATTCGTGTGAAATTCCTCGCGATCACGGTGAAGCACGTTCGGCGCGAAGCAATAAAAACATCTGTGCGGACAGCCTGTGTAAATGTTGATGGCATAGTCGCCGTACTCTTTTGCCGCTCCTTTGGGTTCATAAATAGGTTTCATTTGTCCTCTTCCTTTCCGTCCATTTTAGCGCCGCAGCGGGGACAGTACCACCATTGCGCGGAAAATAACTTTTTGCATTTGGTACATTGCCAAGTGTTTTCAGAAAACTTTTTCCATTGCCCGTGCCTTTCGGGACGAACATCGGCAGTGGGCGCGTCTTTAATTACTTTGGAGTATATCTTACGATAGCAGCCGTACGCCTTTTCGCGGTATTGAATTTTAGGCAGCACCTTGTCTGCATCAATGTAACGCGCCATTGTCATTCGCCCCCTTTCTTGATTTTCTCAAAGTAAAATTCAACTTCGCGCGGCAGTGGGTCGAAAAAGCCGTAGTCAACGCCGACCTTGAAGATGTACTGCCGATCATCTAGCTTTCGAGGAATTTGCTCTATTTTAGATCTGAAGCATTCAAGCGAATCTCCGCGCTTATAGTGGTTACATCTCCAACACGCAGGCATTAAATTTTCCTCTGCCTCCACCTTTTCGCGGTCTACGTTCCGAGCCACGTTGTAGCTGTCGATGGCCATAACGGGAATACGGTGATCTATCTGCATTTCGTCGTATCTGATCTCTTTCCCGCAATAAGCGCAATGCCCGTTATATTTTGCATAGACCTTCTGTCTAACCGCTTTCGGGATTGATTTTCTGTTACCCATTATCAATCACCACCTTCTCGAATTCAATCACCCACACGCCGGGGTTTGCTTTCCAACCGTATAAATCAAGCTCCGATTTCTTAATGGTACTGTTCCAGAGGTCAACCTTGAAAATATGCCTCGCAGATAATGTGTTATTCTTTGGGTCTATCCCCTCAGCAATGGCTTGTTCGTTGGTAATCTCCTGTAACCATTCCGGTTTGATGCTCTTTACGCGTAAGAATATCCGTGCCGCCTCTTTGGGCATATGGATTGACGGCCGCCATATTATGTGATCTCGCCTATCACCATGATCATCAATCCAAACGTTATATGGCTCACCATCGGCAGCGTATATATAATGCCCAGTACCTTCTATGGCTTGCTCGTTCTCGTCCAGATCGTAAGCATACTGCCACGTTTCGCGAACATAGAGTATATCCCCGACGCGAAAAGGCGGGATAATTTCAGCCTTCATCGGCGAGCCATTGCTTTCAAACGCCGTTCCGCCCTTAATCTCGATTACTGTGTTCTTGAACTTCTGCTTGATAACCCGCCTCGTAACCGTCTTTGTTCTGTTTTGTACTGCCTGTACCATTTCCGTGTTGAACAGAATGGGCTTCGCGATCTTTAACACTTCTTCGCGTTTCATATTATGCTCCTTTCATAACCCAAGC
>CAYPWI010000005.1:0-19204 GCA_964414395.1 uncultured Ruminococcus sp. | reverse complement strand
CAGGATCTGAACTGCTTCGGCGGGTTCGGGCAGCAGGGCTACGGCTACAATGTCGCGGAGCTGCGCGCGGAGATATCCGCGATACTTAAAATAAACGGCGACAGGCGCGTTATACTTATCGGCGCGGGAAATCTCGGCAGAGCCATTGCCGCGCACATCAATTTCGAGAAGTACGGCTTCAAGCTCATCGGGATCTTCGACCGTGACGCGTCCGCGCTTAGCGGGACGATCGCGGGAATAACCGTATCCCCAATGGAGAAGCTGAAAAGCTTCTGTATGGAAAGCAGTCCCGAAATGGCTATTCTCTGTATCCCGCCCGAGGGTGCGAAGGAGACGGTCTCCGAGCTTATGAGCTGCGGGATAAGCGCGTTCTGGAACTACTCGCACTACGATATTCACGGAGACTTCCCCGAGGCGACAGTCGAGAACGTCCACCTGTCCGACAGTCTGATGATACTCTCATATGAGATGGGGACTAAGAGCGGCGAGCCTTCTCCGCAGGAAAAAGTAAAGATATGATCAAAGGCGTAAACCGCACCCACGCGGTTTACGCCTTTAATATTGAAAGATCGTATCGCAGCGAGGATCAGCTTACCGCTGTCGTCGCCGGGTCTCTGTATTCCGATCGGATCATAAATGCCGATATGACCGCCATTTATATCATCTCGTCCAACTTGATCTCCGCTTTCTTCCTCGAACAGAATACGATCACTATAATTGAAGCAATGAGCATCGCGGCTAAAACTCCGATCTCGAACCCCGGCGAGGGTGTTTTGGGAGCGTTGTGTATATTCAGATCAGAAAAGTTGCTCCAATCGAGTATCATTAGATAAAACGTACCCGGTACGCCGATAAACCTGCCGATAAGCGTGAGCGCTATCATAAGCCCGCCTGCTATCGTTCCCACAGAGCGGCGGAACAGCGAGTTCAGCGAAAGAACTATGCTCCCGAAGGATATCATAGTAAGCGTACCTACGGGCAGACTCCACCCGATCGCCTCGTAGGGCGAGAATTCATTAAGAACAGCGGAAGGGATCGCACTCACTACTCTGAATTTGTTAAGCGAAGTGCCATTCATGAGTATTCTTCCCCAGGAACCGTCGAATGACAAACGTCCGACGAGAATAGCCATACTTATCAGCGAGACCGCAGCGGTTATGATGACCGCGACCGCGATAACGTAAAACAACTGGCTTAAATACCACGTTTTCTTTCCACTGCGTGTAATGATCATCAGCTGCTGCGGATCCTTAAACGGAAGCTCCGAAAAAACGAGCAGCAGCGCCAAATAAAGCCTTATAGTCATACTGCCGTAACAGAAGTTATACGCGAGAATACCTATGCTCACATTTTGGTCAAGCGCCCACGCCGCGTTGGCATACGGCACGATAAGCGAGTAGATCGAGAACAATATCATAATAGCCGCCGCCCATGCCCGAGGGCTGCCGATGATATTAAACAGGTGGTGACGGGTCATGACTAAAGCCGTATAGATCGTTTTCATATATCACACCTACCTTGTTCCCGAATTTGCCGCGTATTTTCGTTTAATTAAAACGTAAGCGAGAAATATAATTATCACCAGACAAACGATCGTATAAATAAACGGATAAAGAGTTGTGATAACGCTTGAGCCTCTTCCCGATTCGTGAACAAGAAGCTGATACGGGTGATTTAGCAAACTGAACGCGATCTTCGGCTGGGCAAGCGCGGGCAGATGAAGTATCGTTGCCAGGATCCAGATAAGCTCGAGTATCACAGGGGGACTTACCATCGCGATATATGGGTTTGTCAGCCAGACCGAAACGAGCGCCGCAAAGGCGGACATAATTCCCATATAACAGGAGAAAGACAAGATATTCAATAAATAATACGGGAAAATGTACCCTTTGATCAGCAGCTCGCCGTTTGTCAGCATCAATAGCTGATCGTGATAGGTAACATCTTCAATGTTTCCGACAAGCGGGTTTATAAATGAAAGCCCTATGACAAAAAGCGAGAGCGAGATCATCGACACAAGCGCCGAGATAATGAATGTTGACAGCATGGAAGAAGCCGCGTAGCCCGTCTTTCCCGTGCGGAGATAGGCAAACAGGAAGCGCCCGCTGCACCAGTCCTCCGCGAACAAAGCCGCGGACGGCACCGCGCAGATAAGCAGTAAAAAGCTCTCGGTATCCAGCATCAGCGCGTCTCTAAAGGTATAAGGAACGGGCTGACCTATATGGAACGTATAGCGCACAGAATAAATAAGCAGAAGTATATATAGGATCACCATCGCCCAGAACCTCACAGAACGAAGGGCGTTGGTGACATTTACGGATATAGCGGATAAAATTCTTTTCAATCGTAATACAACTCCCTTTTTACAGATATTGTCTATGCTCCGATCAAGAATTGGAATTGAACAACTTTCCCGTATACGCGTCTATCCTTAACCAGACGAGGTCACATTCCTTTGTATAAGCAGGGTCAAAACGGCAATAAAACTCCCACATTGGTGTCAGGACTATCCTTTTGTCCTCGTCATAAACGGCAACATATACAAGATCGACATTTGACAATATAATTTGGTCATATCCGTAAGGCAGCGCATAGATCTCCCGAACGATCTGTTCCGCTCCCGCAAGATCGATAAAAGTGCCGTTTATCGGCGCTTCATCTGTGACATTATATGTCGAGCCTGTGATATCAAACCATTCCGTGCCGTCCTCGGAATATATAGCTTCAATGTTCGGTCCATTAGTACATTCTTCTATTCCGACCATCTTGGTTGTCGTGAAGAGCGGGATACCGTCGAGGAACTGACGCGCGAAAACATAATAAAAGTCCTTCGGTTCGCTCCAGCCCAACTCGGGATATGGAGGATCACGCTCTGCCGTGACCTTGGAAAAATCCGCTTTGGTGACTGAACGCGTTTCGTATATCTCCATATCGGGCACGAACCTGTGCGCGTCGTTTTCAAACCTGTCATGAAGCTCCGATATAGGCATAAAATCAAGGTCATTCGGAGCGGGAGCCTTATCGGAGTAAAAGCTTTTCCTTATGATCGAAAGCTCGTTCCACCTGTCACGTCCGTAAAACATACCGCCGATATTGCTGCTCGTATATCCGCTTTCGCCGTTTCCCTCAAAATTCAGCCGGCTGCCGTCTTGGGATATTTTCGGCTGCTCCGAAAAAAATGGGAGCATCTCGTCTTCTCCGTAGACGGCGATCTCGGCGTAATAGCGCTTGGGCGCGGAAACATTTTTGACCGTCGCCCTGTCATATCCGACATAGAGACCATCCGCAAGCTCTTCAAGGCCAAGATCAGATTCGGGCGGAGCGGACGAGCAGGCTGTGAATAAAGCCATAACCATAACAAGTGCCATAAATAAAGCTGTTTTTTTCATATCGCCACATCAACTCCCCCACATTAACTCACCCACATCAAATCCCCCGTATATGCGTTTATTCTGATAAGCGGGCTTCCGTGACCAAACCGCGTTCCATTTTGTTCAAAATAAAATCCCCACGCGGGGGTAAGAACGGTTTTCTCACCCTCGAAAACCCCGACATAAACAAGAGCGCAGTCATACAAGATGTCGTCATAATAAGGATAGGGCATTTCGAAATAATCCCTGATCACCTGCTCCGCCCCTTGAAGATCGATAAACTCTCCTTCGGCGGGCTTTTCCTCACCGATCTCATAACCTCCGGAGATACGAAAATATTCCGGACCGTTCTTTGTATAGCACGCTTCTATTTCCGCTCCGGCATGATACGGCGCGGGAACAACATTCGGATTTGGCGTGTACGCGCCTTTAAAGATCGGAATTTCATTTACAAATTGTCTGGCGCGGATATAATAAACATCTCTCGGTTCGCACCAGCCCTTTTCGAGATCGGATGGTCTAGCAACTGTTGTGATCTCCTCGAATGTTTCAGCGGTGAACGCGGTCATCTCGTAGATCTCATATTTATCAATGAATTTGTGAACGTCTTCGTCAAATTGTTTGTAAAGCTCCTCAAGGGACATAAAATCCAGTTCTTTTACGGAGGACATTCCATCATCAAGACAAAAAAGAGATGCGGTAGAAATATTTGTCCCGTCATTTGTACAATAAAAAACAGAACCGTGTGAGCCGTAGTAACCATATTCACTTTCGATCTCATTTTCAAATTCGCGGTCACTTTCGCGGTCATATATTTTCGGCGGCGATGAAAAGAAAGAAGCAAGTGCGCTGTCATCGGGTCTTATATGTTGGGCGTAATATACCGGCGGCGCTGATACATTCTCATATTTTGTTCTGTCATAATCAACATAAACGTGATCCGTAAGTTCTCCCGGATCCGATTTTGATCCTTCCAAGGGCTGTTCATAAGAGCAGGCAGTGAATAATACTAAAATAGGTACAAGTAGCAGGGATATTTTTTTCATAACGACCTACAAGTATCCAAAGTCGGTCATGACCGTCAGTGTAACCGCTTCTCCGGTCGGAATTTCGGGCGTGAGCCGTCATATTGCAGTTTTGAAATCGGCACAAAAAGAAAAACGCCGAATTATGCTTAACTAAATTATAGCACAATTTCACCGACTCGGTGGTGTGATGCTATAATTTCTCCAAATCCTACAAATTCGGAGAGCATTATTCGGCGTTTTTCACAACTGTCGATTTAAATCGACTTCTCACTGCTGTAGAGCGTGATGGTCTCGCTCTTGCCATTCTCGTTCGTCAGCGTAAACTCAGACTTCAACCGATATGTACCGCTTTCAAGACCGCTCTTGGTGCCGGACACACGAATAGTCTTGTTATTGTTTGTCTGTGTCCATTGCGCTCCCTCAACGTCGATCCAGAAAAAAATGGCAAACTGCATCTGCAAAGTTTGTGTTACTGTAATACTTACCGCGTTTTTACCGCTGGTGCTGCTTATACAATATGCTGTTCCGTTTTGGATACTTAAATTTGAACTGGGACCGTCCGCGATCTCGTAAGCC
Organism: uncultured Ruminococcus sp.; assembly: GCA_964414395.1. Classification (GTDB taxonomy): domain Bacteria; phylum Bacillota; class Clostridia; order Oscillospirales; family Ruminococcaceae; genus CAG-115. The sequence goes on along the minus strand of CAYPWI010000005.1, from coordinate 14,229 downwards.
AACGAAATACCTTCATCGACATACGCGGATTCGCTTGCGGCGTAAGCGTGAATATTCGGTAATGAGAAAAGGCATACAATAGCACTAAACAATGCGATCACTTTTTTGAGCTGCATTGGTTTTTCCTCCTTTCTGCAATATTCAGAGATTTTACTCTCTACTATATAAGTCATTACTTTTCAAGAATTAGGGAATACAACTATCTAAAAAATTTTATTTTCGTTAAAATCAGCCAAATTCGCTGTGATGATTTTGTCTAAATCTACCATTGAATGAAGCAGATGATCTTCATTTTTTCTGACCGGAACGATTGATCGACGATCTCACAGATTTTTCGCAATTTACTCGATGAAAGATATCGAAGTTTAAACAAGGGCGTTGATAGTGTACAATTTCGTCTATTCCCTGAAAACGGGAAACGGCTTGATAATGCGGTTTTGCGGCTTATGTTAAGTTTGGTTGACAAAGTTCAAGCGATGATTGGTAGACAAAATTTTTCAAAAATGGTATAATAAAACCAACACAAGAAACAGGAGGCGGTCTTATGGAATTCAGCGAAATGACCACGGGAACGATAACGGAAGTCAAGACCATTTGGTGGATAAAGGTAAAGCTGAAAGCGATGCGCGTGAGCCCCACGGACGGTGTGGCGTTCCCGCACAGCGCCGTTATAAAGTACACGGTCGGGAGCCGTGACTACAGCAAGAAGATCTACCTATCATGGCGCATAATGCCGCCGCCCGCGGGCACACAGGTCACGGTGAGCTACGACCCCAAAAAGCCGTCCCGCTGCAAGGTTGGGTTTTATCCCGTCAACGATAAAATCGACAAAGGAGAATGATTATGACATTCGCGGAAAAATTAACGGAACTCAGAAAACAGCACGGCTGGTCGCAGGAAGAGCTCGGCTTCAAGCTTGGCGTTACCCGCCAGACCGTTTCAAAATGGGAGCTGGGGTCCACCACTCCCGAAATGGAAAAGCTCGCCGCCATGAGCGACTTATTCGGGATCACCACCGACGAGCTTATAAAGGGTACGGCACCCGAACAGCCAAACCTCACCGAGAACAAGACCTCGAAAAATTCCGCGCCGGAAACGCCCCGCAAAACGCGCTTTGAATACAAAAGCGAGAAGACCTGGCACGGTATGCCCCTAGTACACATCAACCTGAAGGGCGCGGCAAAGGGCGTCGTGGCTATCGGACTTGCCGCCAAGGGAATAGTCGCCATAGGTCTCGCGTCTGTCGGCGTGGTATCTCTGGGGCTGGCGGCGCTGGGAGTTCTCGCAATAGGCGGGCTGTTCGGTCTCGGGGTATTATCACTCGCGTCGTTCGCCGCGGGAGTCTTTGCTCTGGGCGGAATATCCGCGGGTCTGTTCTCATTCGGCGGATTGTCAGCGGGCTGGCTTTCACTCGGCGGACTGTCGGCGGGCAAGTACGCCATAGGCGGATACGCGACGGGAGAAATCGCGGTCGGCGGCTCGGCGCAGGGCATCATAGCCGTCGGTGATAAGGTCAGCGGAGAACTGACGTTCCAAATTCCCGTAAACGGCGCGGAGCTTCGCGCGGCGATCCTTTCAAGGTTGCCGAACACGCCGAAGTTTATCATAGATCTGTTGACGACATTCGCGGAGAATATGCATGTTGGATAATATAAAAATCGCCCCATTCCCGGGGCGATTTTTTGTATCAGAAAACGATCAAAAACCGAAAAAACTCTCGATCTTAGTCAGAAGCTCCTCGTTCGGGGTGTTCATCAGATCGCGGTCGGCGTTCTCATAAAGCGCCGCGAGCTCCTCCTCGGGAATATCTTCGCCGTACTTCTCAAAAAGCGCTCTTCTTTGATCGGAAAAAGTGCCGTTATTATACGCCCTCGCCTCTTCGGTGTAGAACATACCCGTATGTGTAACGCCCTCGAGCGTGAGATATTCAGCCTTTGTATTGGTTATTTCGTTTCTGCGGTTTATTATGGCGGATCCATCATACCCGATCATCGCGTCCTTGGTGCCATGAATTATAAGCACGGGAACATCCGCCTTGTTTATCCCATCCACAGCCGAAAGCCCCGAATATTTTCCGAACCGAAGCTTATTGTACAAACATATCGACGGATAAAGCAGCGGACGGAAGTCTCCGACAACGTCCTCCGCGAATTCGTAGATCATCTGCACGGGCTCGGCATAGCCCGCGACGCTGGCAACGCCTTTTATGTCATGATCGAAATTCAGCACGGCAGCCACCGCGTAACCGCCCCAGCTATGCCCCATAAGATAAACTGGCAGTCCCGAGAGCCGTTCGTCACGCTCGGCGAAGTTCAGCGCCTCGTTCAGATCGAGCGCCGACTGCGGAAGTCCTCGCGTTCCCTCGCCCTCGCTGTATCCGCTTCCCGTAGCGTCATACGCGAACACTCGCCAGCCCCTGTCAACGAACCACAGCAGCTCTTTCATATAGCCCTCGTGAACATTGCCTATCCCGTGCGCGAACACCAGCAAAGCCTTCTTGTTCTCCGCGCCGTAGATGAAGCCGCGCAGTGTGTTTTCCCCCGACTTAAAGCTGACCTCAACGCGCGGATAGTCTTCCTCGTAATGCTCGTAAAGATAGTCCGGCGTAAATCGCTGATCGGGATATTCACCGCGCCCGAAGTTCGCGTCCATATTCACCGCCGTAACGATCGTCGCCGCCGTGAATATCAGGACAAGCGCCGTAAATATCACAAGCGCGATGATAAGAACGCGCTTTTTTCTTTTACTCATGATAACCACTCCCAGCCAAAGCTTCCGAAGATCTCAACAGCATTGGAGTATCAGCCAAACATTATCAAAGTTCCCGGCGGCTAAGTCCTCGCGGCGTATGTAGAAATAGATCCTGCCGCCGTCGCCGAACGTAAGTTCAAAATCATCCGTATCGAAAACACTGTCAAGCTGTAACAGCAGCAGCCAGTCGCGGCTGCCCCACTGCTCGGCTTCCTGCCTGTCCTGCGGCTTGATATCGTCCCAGCCGCTGCCGAGATAATACCCGCGGGATACAAGCTCGCACTCGCGCGGCATACTTCCTTGAATGGTGTCAGCCCAGCCAAGCAGCTTGGAACGCTCGTCGGGCTCTTCTATGCCAAGCTTCTCCGCCGCTTCCTCGAAGTCCTCATAAGGGGAGGTTCGCGGGTCGCGCTGAATAAGCAGTTCCTCATAATCGGGATAGGACTTCTCACATTCCATTGATATCTTGAACTCGGGCAGGCGGAAGTCCTCCTCAAATTCCTCGGGGAATTCCGCGCGGTGAAGCGCACTCTTTTCCGGAAACAGGTACACCCTTGCGCAGCCCTTGTCCTTGGGATCATACCCCCACGGCTGACTATCGTACTCATAGAAGAACGACAGCACGCCCGTTTTCGGGAGCAGCCCTTCGGTGTCATACTTTGAGATCTCCTCAAGGTCGAACTGCGCGAAGAACGTCAGCGGACGGTTCTTCACCTCGCCCTCGCAGTTCTCGCCCTCAAATCTATCCCACACGAATCCCTCGGGAACATCGGGTCTTCCCCCGAACTTTGTGCATCCTATCTCGGACTCACCCTCAAATTCCCCGCCTATGTGCAGCCGAACGGAATTCTTGGCAGCTTTTTCCAGTTCTTTCTTGAAATTCGTCATTTTACAAGTCCTCCATACATCTCGGGTCTCCTATCGCGGAACAGTCCCCACAAGTCGCGCATTTCTCTCACCGCGTCGAGGTCGAATGTGCGGAGAATAACACAGTCGCTCTCCCGATCGGCGCTCTCAATTACCTCGCCCGTCTCGTCCGTGATGAACGAGCTGCCGTAGAATTTCAGCGCGCTTTGCTGATGAGAATTCTCGTCGCACGGCGAGACCGTCTCCGTGCCAATGCGGTTGGCGGCGATAACGGGCGTGACGTTCGCCGCGGCGTGACCCTGCATACAGCGCCGCCAATGCGGCATACTGTCAACTTCGAGAATGGGTTCCTCGCCGATAGCCGTCGGGTAGAAAAGCAGCTCCGCACCCATCGCCGCCATGCAGCGCGCCGTCTCGGGAAACCACTGATCCCAGCAGATACCCACGCCGATAACAGCCCCGCAGCTCGTCTTCCAGACCTTGAAGCCCGTGTTTCCCGGAGTAAAGTAGAACTTCTCCTGATAGAAGTGATCGTCGGGGATATGCGTTTTGCGGTAGATCCCGAGAACTTCCCCGCTGTCTATCACCGCCACGGTGTTGTAGAACACGTTCACATCGCGCTCGTAAAAGCTTATGGGCATAACGATCCCAAGCTCCCGCGTGACCTCTTGAAAGCGCTTTACCGCGGGATCTTCGTCAAGCGGCTTTGCCAGCTCATAGTATTCATAGCGTCTCTCCTGACAGAAATACTTAGTCTCGAACAGTTCGGGCAGAAGGACGATCTGAGCGCCTTTTGCAGCCGCCTCGCGGGTAAGCTTCTCCGCCTTTGCTATAGAACCCTCTCTTGTGTCGGGCACGGACATCTGCACCGCCGCCGCTGTGATATTTCTCAAAACAACACCCCCGAAAAATTATGTAAAAATTCATTCAAAAAAGCGCCGAAAAGGCGATATGATCTTCACCGATTTTTCCGTGTAAAAAAGATTTGTATTTTTTCACGATTTTGGCTTTATACAAAGGAAAACGTCACTTTTAAAAAACACGAAAACGATAAATTATCGGCGATTTTTAGCAGCCTTGATAATGCGCGCGTATCTGCTTTTGTTATCCTCTATAACTATAATGCTTTTTCTGCGTATAAAATACTCTATTCTGTAGGCGAGCCACCAATCGGGAAGGCATATGGGATTTTCCCCGAGGATCTTTCCGATAAGGAATGCTTTCTTTATTGGCTTATCACCCAGATAGCGCCATATCAGGAAATCGTAGAAGTTCACGGGGACGCTGACGACCTCGCCCGAGATCACCGCGCGAAGCGGCGAATTTTCTCTTACAAGGCTGTACCATTTCAGACCGTTCCCGCTGAGCTCAAGCGATGAAACGCGGCGCGAAAGCGGCAGAGCCTTTACGATATCCTGCGGCGAACATTCGCCCCATGATTTATATGTAACGAACGAGCTCTCCGCCTGTGACGCGTTCTGCTCATTGAAGCGGGATAATTCCACCGCGTACACCTCCGCGTTATACCGCTCCAGCAGCCCCGAAAGCCACAGCAGCCCACATTTGGCGAAGGCGGCGTCGCTTAGCCACAGTCTGACGGGTTCACCGTTTTTCAAGGCGTTTTTCAGACGCAAATATTCACGGGCATAGTGTTTGCCGAGCTCCTTCAACTGCGGCTTCGCCCGGAGATCCGCGCCCCACTGCTCCTGATACAACATTCTGTACAGCAGCTTATAGCGATATTCCCCGAACATCGGCTCACCGATATCGCCGATGTCCGCCATTACGCCAAGGCAGACGACATCACTTTTTGAAAGCTCCTCGGAGTAACTGCGCGCGTATTTCAAAGCGCCGCCGTCGCCGTCCGAAAATGTGACCTCTATCATTGCTTACACCTCTTATTGAAATTTGCGGCTTTCTAACCGCCAAGCCGCTTCGCGGCGCTGCCTTCCGCGATCCGCCACGCGGCTTGCCGCAGAATTTAAAAATGTTAAAAGGAAACGGGATTTTATCCGAACTTGCAATAACCGGAAAGGCTGTTCTCATCGAACGCTCCCTCGCGCCGCGAACGACATAAAGCCGCCCCGCGCACTTTGCGCGAATGTAGACTTTATCTGCAAGCCGTGATACCGCTATCTCTCAAAATATGGGATCTGCTGCGTTATGCAGTGTATGTTCCCGCCGCCTATGAGTATATCCCGCGCGGGTATTCCGACCGTCTTTCTGTCGGGGAACAGCTCCGACAGCAGCTTTTCCGCCTCCTTGTCGGCGGGATCATCAAACAGCGGAAAGACCACCGCGTGATTGGCTATGTAAAAATTCACATAGGAAGCGGCAAGCCGCTCGCCGGGAGTTCTGGTGGGTCGGAAGTCCATGGTGTCAAGCCCCTCGCACTCCTCGGCGGTGATCGTTACCGGCTTCGGACAGCGCAGCCTATGTATGGTAAACGGTCTCCCCTTCGCGTCGGTCGAGTTCGACAGTATCTCAAAGCAGGATTGAGAAAGCTTATACTGCGGATCGCTCTTGTCGTCCGTCCACGCGAGAACGACCTCGGCGGGGCGCACGAACGCGCATATATTATCGACGTGTTCATTCGTCTCGTCGCCGTAGATGCCGTTTTTGAGCCAGATGATCTTCTCGACATTCAGTCCCTCGCGCAGATAGCCCTCGATCTCGGTCTTGGTGAGAAGCGGGTTTCTTCCCGCGCTCAGAAGGCAGGCTTCCGTGGTGATGCAGGTACCCTCGCCGTCGACATGGATAGAGCCGCCCTCAAGGATAAAATTCCCGAAATCGTACATATCCTTGTTGTACAAGTCGCAGAGCTTGCGCGCCATTTTGTCGTCGAGATCCCACGGGAAATACAGCCCGTCGAACAGTCCGCCCCACGCGTTGAAGCCCCAGTTCACGCCGCGCACTTCCCTGCCGTCGGTGACGAAGGTCGGCGCGTAATCCCTAGCCCAGGAATCGTTTGAGGACATCTCCACGACGCGGATATGTGAAGGGAGCATACGCCGCGCGTTCTCGTACTGTCGGGCGCTCGCGCAGACCGTCACCCTCTCGCTTTTGGAGATCTCGGACGCGACGCTCACAAACGCCCTTCGCGCCGCGTAGCCGCCGTACTGCCAGCTGTCGGAGCGCTCGGGGAAGATCATAATACAGCCGTAATGCCGCGAGAACTCCGCGGGCATATAAAATCCGTCCGCTCTCGGTGTGGAATTGATAACTTTCAAAACCTATCTCCCCTTTTTGTGCGATTTGGCAAAAATCCCGCCGCAATAGCGTCGTTTTTATTTAATTATATAATAGATATAACAAAAAAGCAATATTGACTTTTAAAGATATTTGTGGTATAATTTAAGTTGAGCCATTTTATTTATTTGAATGTCGAGGTGAGCGCTGTGACCCGATTTAAGATCTTTTTGAGATATACAGCGTTCTGGATATTTTTCGCGCTCTGCTTTGCCGTGATGTTTGTCTTCATCGTGGCGGCGGTCATGGGGGTAACGGCGGGCATTATGCTGGCTGTGCTGGGGATCGCCATAATTATGTTCAAGGCAAGCTTTATCATCTCGCGGCTGGCTCCCGAGATAATGCTGTTCGGCGGGCTTTGCGGCGCGTTTTTCACGGCGTTTCTGGGGCTGTCGGCAATAAAGATCGGTTTTTGTGTATCGAGACTGTTTATTAAAGTAAAGCGACAATGCGATAAGCTGAGGGAAGAATAATGGAAAAAGCGATAAATCGGCTGATAATAATAACGCTTGCCGCGGCGATACTGTTCGGCGCTATCGCGTTTCACTACAGGAATGCCGAGCACGACAGCATATTCCGCGAAGAGCTCAGCTTTTCCATGTGTGAATATCTCGACATAGACCTTCTAAAGCTGCCCGTTATCCTGACCCCATACGATGGGGAGAAGATCTCGGTGTCATATACGAGCGATCTTCCGCTGGTATTCACCACGGGCGACAATTCCCTCAAGATCACCGAGAGCGAGGAATTTGTCATCTCGCTGTTTACGGGAGACGCGGCGCAATACGGGCTGTACGTCTATCTTCCGCGCCGCCTTTACCGCGATATAACCGTGTACTCGGGTCAGGGAGACATAAAGATCGGCAGGATCGACTGCGGCAGGCTCTCCGTCACTACCAACAGCGGAGATATCCTTTGCGACGACCTCATCTCATTCGGGAGATTTACCACCACCGACGGATACATCTCTCTAAATTATGATGAGATCGTTCCCGAGACCGAGGTCTATTCGAGACGCGGCGACGCATACCTCGACTTCCCCAAAGGCAGCTCCGTCTCCGTGGAATTCGAGACGCAGACGGGCAGCTGCGATACCGATCTCTGGAACGGCGCCGTCACGGGAAGCTACACCTACAGCTTCAACGGCGGAAGGAACACGATAAAAGCTACTCTTGAAAAGGGTACTTTGACCATAAAGGAGAAATCAAAATGAAACACTTTAAGCAGACTCTCACCATCACCACCGATGAACCGATCGAATTTCTCAATCTCTCATACGAGGTGGAGGAATGTGTCCGCCGCAGCGGCGTAAGCGACGGCATCTGCGTCATCATCTCGCAGCACACCACGTCTGCAATATTTCTCGAACACGACAACGAGGATCTTTACCGCGATTGGGAGCGTATGCTCTCGAGCGTCGTCCACAACGACACGGAATACAAGGTCGACTACAACTGCGCGGGCGGCGGGCATATGAAGCAGCTGCTGCTCGGCGCGTCGGTCACGGTGCCGATATCCGACGGCAAGCTCGATCTCGGACCGCGCCAGTACATCATGTACGGCGACTTCGACGGTCAGCGCGAGAAATCCGTGCTGGTAAAGATCATCGGGGAATAACGTCAGCCGCGCGTTCATCTTCTTCGCGGCTTGCTGTTGAGCAAATTGGAAAGGAAAAGAAGAATGACGGATACTTGGGGAAAAGTGCGTGCTTTTCTTTATCAAAAAAGAGCTTATATCCTGTCGGCATTGCTGCCGGCAGTCATTATGTTCATAGCGGAGATCATTTTCGGGATGTTCCCGTTCGGGGAACGGTCGCCGCTGGCGCTTGACCTCAACGCGCAGTACGTTTACTATTACGATTATATGTACGACGTTTTCGCGGGCAGGGAGAGCATTTTCTACAGCTGGAGCCGCTCGCTGTCGGGCGAGTTTTTCGGGCTGTTCGCGTATTATCTGGCAAGCCCCTTTAATTTCGTGATCTGGCTGTTCCCCCGCGCGGAGATAACGAGCAGGATAATGGCTATGCAGCTTGTAAAAGCCGCCGCGGTGGGCTTTACGAGCGCCCTCTATCTCAAGATGCAGCGTAAGTTCTCCGACTATACGACAATGATCTTTTCGGTGATGTTCGCGATGTGCGGATATTTCACCGCCCACACCATAAACCCGATGTGGCTGGACGGGCTTATAGCGCTGCCGCTCGTCATCATGGGCGTGGAAAAGGTCGTAGATAAGAGAAAGTTTTTATTATATACCGTCTCGCTTCTCTATATCTTCATCGCAAACTACTATATCGGTTATATGGTGGGTATCTTCTCGGCGCTTTATTTTCTTTATTATCTCATTTCGGGAAGATCATCCGTAAAGGGCTTCAAGCAGCTCGTAAAATCCACCGCCGTTTACGGGTTTTCGTCCGTCGCGGCGATATTGATGAGCTGTCCCGTGATAATACCCGTCTACAAGTCGTTATCTATGGGCAAGCTGAGCTACGGCGACACCGACCGTCCTCTTGAGGAGAACTTCAACATCGCAGATATCTTTCTGAAACTCTTCCCCGCGACCTATGACACCATACGCCCCGAGGGGCTGCCCATGATCTACTGCGGCACCCTGGCGCTTATCTTCGTCATTATTTATTTCACGATGAAGAAGATCCCGCTCCGCCAAAGGATAGCGGGCGGATATCTCATCGGCGTGTTCGTGCTCTCCATGTATATAAAGCCCGTGGATATGTTCTGGCACGGCGGACAGGTGCCCGTGTGGATGCCGTTCCGCTATTCGTTTATCCTGACCTATCTGCTGATAATGTTCGGCGCGGAGAGCTTTGAAATATTCTCCGCCGATAAGAGCAGGCGCGCAAAGCCCATCGGCGCGGTATCTATAGCGCTTCTGGCGGTGCTGCTGCTATGCGACTACTACAAGGGCAACGAATATTTCGGCACGACGCTTATAATAGTTATCCCGTTGATATGTCTGGCGGTCATCGCGGCGCTGCTGGCGGCGTTCGTGAGGTTCAACAAAAACAAGGTCATGAAGGTCGTCCTTCTTACCGCGGTCAGCGCGGAGCTTATCGCCAACTGCGCCATAACGTTCCAATTGGCGCATGAGGACATATACTACTCCTCGCGCGAGTCCTATGTAAACGAGATCCCGCCCGCGAGAGAGGTCATGAACGAGCTGAGAGCGCTCGACGACGGCTTCTACCGCTCGGAAAAGACCTTCCACAGAACGGTAAACGACCCCTTGGCGCTGGAGATGTACGGCGTTTCCCACAGCTCGAGCACCTACAACCGCAAGGTGATCACACTTATGGACAAGCTCGGCTGGGGCGGACGCGATCACTACACCCGCTACGACGGCGCGACCATGCTGCTTGACGATATATTCGGCATCAAGTACGTCCTTTCCAAGAGAGCCGATCTTGTGCCCTACAGCGAGGTAAAGTTCGCGAAAAACGGCATATCGGTTTATGAAAATAAGGACGTTCTGCCGCTCGCGTATCTCGCGGATACGAGAATTATCGGCGCGGACATCTACGGGGAGTCGCCGCTCGCCATTCAGGCGCATTTAGCGCGCAAGCTCATGGGCGATGATGACTATACCGAGTTCTATCACCGCATAGACGACGTGATATTCAACAGCGAGAACGTTTCAATAGGCTCGACGACCGACGGGCATATTTCCTACAAAAAGCGCGAAAACGGCAGGGAAGCCTCGGTCTCCTATAATGTGCTGATGCCTCATTCGGGCAAGGCTTACGCGTATTTCCCGAGCTGGTACGAGCGCGAGTGCGGGCTGTTCGTCAACGACACCTATATCAAGAATTATTTCGAGAACGAGAACCACACGGCGGTCTATCTGGGCACCTATGAAGAGGGCGAAAGCTTCGACGTTAAGCTTGATCTTCACAAGGATGATATGTACCTCACGGAGGCGATGTTCTTCTATCTCGACGACAGCGAGCTTGAAAAGTTCTCACAGACTATGCGCGAGAAGAACGCTCAGACCGTCGTAAAGAAAACGGGTCACGCGTCGCTGGAGATATCGGTGAACGCCGCCGAGGACTGCGCGCTGTTCGCGTCTATCCCGTTTGAGGACGGCTGGGAAGCATATATCGACGGAGAACGGACCGATATCCTTCCCGCCGTGGACGGAACGCTTACGAGCCTTTATGTTCCCGCCGGAGAACACACGATAACGATGAAGTTCACCTCGCCGGGACTTAAAACGGGACTTATGATGATGGGGCTGGGAATTCTCATTCTCGCGTCGCTTATAGTGATATGCAGGGTCGATAATTCCCCGAAAAAGAAAGAGAACGTCACCGAAGCCCGAGATGATGCGGCATCGGAGAACGATCCCGAAGCGAATATCGAAAATATTTCCGATACGGAGGACGACAACGGAAATGGATAACTTCACACGCAAGCAAAGCGGCATGGCGTATATCGCGGACGCGCGCTGTAACGCGCTTATGGCGGAAAACCGCCGCCGTCTTCACGAATACAACAACGCCGACTGCTGGACAGAGGACGGAATGAAGCAGCAGACCGAGCGGCTGCGCTCCATTCTCGGTGGAATGGGCGAGAATATAACTATCCAGCCGCCCTTTCACTGCGATTACGGAAGCAATATCAAGGTTGGAGAGAACTTCTACGCGAATTATAACCTGACCGTGCTGGACGTAGCGCCCGTGACTGTCGGCGACAATGTTCTGATAGCGCCGAATGTGTCTATTTACACGGCGGGGCACCCCGTGCATCCTTTCGCGCGGAACTCGATGTACGAATACGGTATCCCCATTACCATCGGCGATAATGTCTGGATAGGCGGGAACGTCGTTATCTGCCCCGGGGTGAACATAGGCTCGGGCAGCGTTATCGGCGCGGGGAGCGTCGTCACGAGGGACGTTCCCGAATATGTGATAGCTGTCGGGAACCCCTGCCGCGTTCTCCGAAAAATAACCGACGAGGATATAAAATTCTATTTCAAAGACCGCGAATTCGATGAAGACGCTATGGCTGAGGTCTATAAATTCGCCGAGGAGCACAGCAATCTTTATTGCCGCAGCCTTAACGATCATCTTTAATTATCTTAAAATATCTTTAAATATCGGGGGTAATCGGAAATGGTCTACACGCTTACATTTTGTCCGAGTCTTGAATATTCGGCGTCATTGGATAAAATAACCATCGGCGCGGACAACGCTGTCTCAAACGGAGATCTTCACGTCGCGGGAAGCGGCGTTATCATCGCGAAGGTGCTCAAGGAGCTTGGCGTCAGATCTACCGTGCTGGGCTTTGCCGCGGGATTTACGGGCGGCGAGATCGAGGAGATACTCCGCAAGCGCGGACTGAATACTGATATCGTTTATCTGGAGAACGGGCTCTCGCCGTTCAATGTGGTATTGAGCCACCCGACCGAAAAGAAGCACCCCACGCGCTTCGCTTCACCGCTGTTCAGCATAAGCTACAACGATCTTCTGGCGCTTTTCGGGCGCTTGGAGAAGCTGGACGACGGCGATGTTCTCGTGCTTTCGGGGGAAGTTCCCGCTGGCGTTCCCGCCGATATCTACGCGCATATTCCCGACGCGTTCAGGGGCAAGAACGTGCGCGTGATGCTGGACGTTCCCTCGGAACCGCTGGCGAAATGCCTGCAATTCAAGCCGTTTCTGGTGGTGACGAGCCGCCGCAAGCTCGGCGAGATCTTCGGTGAAACACCCGAGACGGACGAGCAAGTCATCGAATATATGGGACAGCTTCGCGCTCTCGGCGCGCAGAACGTTCTCGCCGCGCCCGAAGAGGACAAGACCGTTATCCTTCTGGACAGCGACGGGAATATACGCCGCCAGATCTCCGCGGATACCACATACGACGATATCGCGCTGAACGCCCTCACGGCGGGATTTATCGCGGGCTCGGAGGACAATGACGTAGACAACGACTACGCCATAATGCTCGCCGCTTCCGCCACGATAGCCGCCGCAGCCGAGCGAGGAATTCCCTCAAAGTCGAAGATCGTCAATGTTATGAAGGATATGCTCAAAGAATTCTCTTAAAACGCTTGACAAATCGAGAAAAATGTGCTATAATATGATTACCGCGAAACGGAAGATCCGGTTTTGCGGTAGATGCGGATATAGTTTATCGGTAAAACATTAGCTTCCCAAGCTGAGGTGGTGGGTTCGACTCCCATTATCCGCTCCATAATTGTAAATCCCCTCAAAGCGCTTGAAGCCGCGCTTTGAGGGGGTTTTTATATTGCCAATTTCACGGTAGGAAATGCCGTAAAAGTCATTAAAAATAGCCCAAAATTACGAAAAAAGGTATGCAAAAGGTATGCAAATTTCTACGACAAATCAAAAATCATATCGCAGTAGGCGGCATGATTATAAATTGTGAGACAACGTGCGTTTTTCTATTGTTATACGATATAATCTCACGATTTGCGTTATAATCTATCAACCCCTATATACATTTTCCGCCAAACGCTGTAAAATGTATACAAAGGGGTGTAAAAGCCGATGATTAGGATAAAGCTATCCACCTTGCTTGGCGAGCGTAGGTGGAACCAAGCGGATCTCGCGAGAGCGACAAAGATCCGTCCTAATGCGATCAATGAGATCTATAACGAGTGCTGCAAAAGCCTCAATGTTGGGTATCTCGATCGTATCTGTGAAGCGTTAGACTGCGATATAGCAGACCTCATCGAGTATGAGCCTAACGCAGAAAAGGTCACTGTAAGCCGCAGCAAGCAGTGATACATAACCGTCCTCGAGCCGCAAGGTTCGGGGATTTTTTATTTGCCGTTTTTTTTCAGATATACCTCAATCATTTTCGGCAGCCATTCGGGGGGATTTCGCTTTTCTTCTTCCCAGCTCTCAACCGTCCGCTTCGGAATTCCCGTGATTTCGGAAAACTGCTTTTGGGTAAGCCCATATTTTTTCCGCATTTCTTTTATAACATTCATAGTAATACCTCTTGACAATTTGACTTTGTTATGATAAAATAAAAGAGAAGCCGCCGTGTAAGGCTCGGCGGTTCTCGGTGTACTGTGAGCGGTTGGAGTTAAGCGGTCAACCGCTCATTTTTTTACTGCTTTTCCTCGAAGTCCGAACCTTTGAGGATCCGCTTCACCGACACTTTAAGCTCGTTAAGGTCTTTGCACTTGTCTATGAGCTCAAGGATCGCGCGGAGCAAGCAGTCCGTTGTACTTGCCATGTCGTCCATTTCCTCACTTCCTTTCAAAAGAGGTTTCCCTCTGCCTTACAATTATATTGTATCACACATTGTGTGGTTTGTCAATAGGTTTTTTGAAAAATTTTAAAATTTTTTTATATAAAAAATACCCCCCGTCCGGAACTCC
>CAYPWI010000004.1:17938-21234 GCA_964414395.1 uncultured Ruminococcus sp. | reverse complement strand
CCGCATTTTTGTCGGATTTTATTCTCCCTCCCCCTCTCCCGAAGGGTGTCCCCCCGAACCGCGCGGCATAACCCTGCCAAGGGCAAAAAAACAAACTGACGGCTAATCCGCGTCAAGCGAGCTAAAAAGTTTTGTCCTCTTTTAATTGAGAATTAGTATCATAATAAAAAGTACAAAATATAATTTACTACTTGACTATTTTCACAATATATGGTATAATAATATTGATTATTTGTGAAAGACGGTATTATAATGGACAGATTTATTCAAGTCGATATTTACACTTCTTCTCAGGCGATAGACGGCATTACGGGAGCTATCTCCGAATACGGCATAAACGGCTTTATCATCTCCGACAGCGCCGATTTCGAGGATTTTCTCGAGCATAAGACCGACAGGTGGGATTATGTGGACGACAGCCTCATGGGGCTTAAGACCGCGGAGCCGCGCATAACGCTCTATGTTCACGAAAACTCGCAGGGTCACGAGATGCTCGCCGCCGTGCGGGGGCTTGTGGATAACTTTGCCAAGAACAACGCGGACGGCTATTACGGCAATATCCGCATGGAGCTCGCCAACGTCAAGGAAGAGGATTGGGCTAACAATTGGAAGAAGTTCTACAAGCCGTTCAGAGTCGGGAAAAGCCTTATAGTGAAGCTCCCCGACGAGGAATACAAGGCGCAGGACGGCGATAGGATAATCAATATAGACCCCGCGTCGACATTCGGCACGGGACAGCACCACACCACAAAAATGGTAATGGAAGCGCTCGAGGACGTTATCAAGGGCGGCGAGCGCGTGCTCGACCTGGGCTGCGGCAGCGGTATCCTGACGATCGCGGCGCTTATGCTGGGCGCGAAGGAAGCGGTTATCTGCGATATATTCGAGAACGCCGTGGAGACCGCGTCGCGCAATCTGGAGCTCAACGATCTTGCGAACTTCCGCGCGGTTTGCGGGAACATCATCGGGGACAAGGCGCTGCGGGAAAACATAGGCGGCGGCTTCAACGTCATCTGCGCGAATATCGTCGCCGATGTTATCATAGGCATGAGTCCGCTTTTCCGCGAGTTTACCGCGGACGGCGCGCGTGTGATAACCTCCGGGATAATAGACGAGCGTCTTGACGAGGTGAAGGCGGCGCTTTCGGAGAACGGCTGGATAATAGAGCGCGAGTTCAATGAAGAGGGCTGGAACGCCTTACAGCTGAGACACGAATAAAAGATCATAAATATCCATTCTTCCGCTTTCTGCATATAATGCGCCAAGGAGGCGGATAGTATGCGGTTCTTGTATGTTTTTTCACTGATGTTTCTGTCGATATTCGGGCTGGCGGTGCTTATCCGGCTGTTTGTCAGGGCATTGACGGACGGGGCTTCAAGAAAGTTCGAGATATATGTGCGATATGACGAGAATATCGAGGAATTATTGGCGAATATAAGCCGAAACCCCAATATCGGACGCGTGTACATCATCGCGGGCAGGGACGGCGGCGAGGCTGAAAGAGCGGCGGGGAAGTATTCCGATGTGAAGATAGTCGGAGATACGGAGAATGAAAATGATGAGACAGGGAAATGTTATTCAGGAAGAAGATCTGACACATCTTAAAGGCGTTGTGGAGGATGTCATATACCGCAAGGAAGAGACGGGCTATATCGTTCTGGATATGGATATAGGCGGTCAGCTCGTGACCGCCGTGGGAAATATGGGCGATGTGCGCGAGGGCGAGAGCTTGTCGATGTACGGACAGTATGTCACCAACGCGAAATACGGCAGGCAGTTCAGCGTGTCGATCTTCGAGCGCTCTCTGCCTGACGATGCGGATACTATACGAAAATATCTCGGCTCGGGCGTTCTCAAGGGCGTGGGACCCGCCGCGGCGGGGAAGATCGTCAAGGCGTTCGGCGCAAAGTCGCTCGATATCCTGGAAAACGATCCCATTCAGCTGACCTCGATCAAAGGTATAACCCCCGAGCGTGCCGCGGCTATAGGAAAGGAGTTCCGCAATATCACGGGGCTTCGCAAGGTGATGACGTTCTTCTCGAAGTATTCCGTGCCGCATTATGTCATAGCGTCGGCGTGGCGGGCATACGGCACCGATCTTCTCCGCGCCGTCAAGGACAATCCCTACTGCCTTTGTACGGGCGGGATGGAGATGAAGTTCGAGAACGCTCAGCGCATAGCGGACGATCTCGGTTTTCCCCGCGACAGCGAGGAACGCGCGTTCGCGGGCATCGTGACCACTCTCAGGGAAGCCGCCGACAACGGTCACTGCTGCCTTAAGGAGAGCGAGCTGTGCGATATCGTCACACGAAACCTTGTTATAGGCGACAAGACCTATAATTCCGCGCTGGAGTTCGCGAAGTCGAACAACGAGATAGTTTGCTCGGACATCTATGACTCAAATTATGTCTATCTGTCGGAATATTACGCCGCCGAGAATTACATAGCCCATAAGCTCTCAGAGATGATAAAGCTCGACCGCGAGGGCAAAAACGATTATTCGGACGAGATCACCGCGGTCGCACAGGAAAACGGCATCGAATACGAGACGCTGCAGCGCGAGGCGATAAACGCCTGTATGAACGATCACGTTTTTATACTGACGGGCGGTCCCGGAACGGGCAAGACAACGACGCTGAACGGCGTTATAGGGCTTTATAAGCGACGCAGAATGAGAATAAAGCTCGCCGCTCCCACGGGGCGCGCGGCAAAGCGCATGGCGGACCTTACGGGAACTCAGGCGCAGACCATACACCGACTGTTGGAAGTGGACTTCGCCGCGGGCGGGAACGCGTTCAAGCGGAACGAGGAAAATCCGCTGGAGTGCGACGCGGTGATAGTGGACGAGATGTCCATGGTCGATACCTTGCTGTTCGCGTCGCTGTTGAGGGCGCTCAAAAGCACTACAAGGCTGATACTCGTGGGCGACAGCAATCAGCTGCCGTCGGTTGGCGCGGGGAACGTTCTGCGCGACCTTATCGACAGTGACAGAGTTCCCAAGGTGGAGCTTAAAGAGATCTTCCGCCAGGCGGCGGAGAGCCTTATCGTCACGAGCGCCCACAGGATCATTCACGGAGAGGTGCCCGAGCTTTTCGTCTATGATAAGGACTTCTTCTTTATGCCCTCAGCTTCCGAGGAGGACTCGCTTCAATTGGTGGTGGATCTGTGTAAGACGCGTCTCCCCAAGGCGTATGGTTTTGACCCGCTGGACGACATACAGGTGCTGTGCCTGTCGAGAATAGGCATCGTCGGCACGGAGAACGTCAACCGCAGGCTGCAGGCGGCGCTCAATCCCA
>CAYPWI010000004.1:0-17928 GCA_964414395.1 uncultured Ruminococcus sp. | reverse complement strand
GGAAGCGGCAAGCGGGAGCTGGACTTTATCGGAACGTGCTTCCGCGACGGCGACAAGATAATGCAGACCAAAAACGATTATGACGTGGAATGGCGGCGCGGCGATGAAAAATCGCACGGCATCTTCAACGGCGATATCGGAAAGATCGTGGAGACCGACAGGACAAATCAGCGGCTGCTGATCGACTTCGAGGGGCGGCGGGCAAGCTATGACTGCGATATGATCAAGAAGATAGAGCACGCCTTCGCGATGACCGTTCATAAGAGCCAGGGCAGCGAATATCCCGCGGTAATAATCCCTCTTCCCAACGGAATGGAAAAGCTGTCATACCGAAATCTGCTCTACACAGCGGTTACGAGAGCAAAGAAGATACTTATCCTCATCGGCACCGAGAACAAGGTGATCGGTATGGTCAACAACGACCGCCGCATGGAGAGGTATTCCTGTCTTCGCCCGATGCTGGAGGATTGCTTTGTTTGACACGCTGCGGTTTTACGAGTTTCGCAGACGTGCGGCGGCAGTGCTGTTTCCGAACCGCTGCCCGTTCTGCAAGAGATTGATCCCCGCGGCGGACTATTACTGCGAGACCTGCCGCAGATATCTTCCGTATGTTTACGGAAGGATAGAGCCGCCCGAGAATATCTCACGGATACTCGCGGTGTGTTGGTATTCACGCCGCGCGAGAGACGCGGTGTTATCGCTGAAATACGGCGGTCTCATATACCCCGCGGACGCGTTCGCGCTTATGATGAGCGAGAAGCTTATGCGCGACGGCGATGGTGCGGAGGTCCTCGTTCCCGTGCCGAGCGGTTTTCTGAGCGTGAGGAACAGGGGATTTTCCACGGCGCGGGTGATCTGTACGAGAATGGCGCTGCGCCTCGGTATACCGATGTCGGACGCGGTGGGAGCCGCCAACGATAAGGCGGAGCAGAAATCGCTTTCCGCGAAGGGTCGCCGCGAGAACGCCATGAAGAGCTTTTTCGTCAAGGACAAGCTTATCGGGGAAATAAAAGGCAAGCGCGTCGTGCTGATTGACGATGTTTCCACGACGGGCAGCACTCTTTCGGCGATAGCGAAAAAACTCCTCGACGCGGGAGCCGCGGACGTTTCGGCGTGCGTGTTCGCGCAGACCCCGAAGTGCGCTCACGCGGGTACGGCGAGGATAAAGCTCGGCAAAAAGCGCGGAATTCCTTTGAAATACGGAAAATCATCCGATTAAAGAGATATGAGGGGTGAAAAATGCTTAACTGCTGTGTGATAGGCGCGGGCGGGTTCGTCGGAGCGGTCTTGAGGTATCTGGCGGGTCTTTTGCCTCTGAAAACCGATCTTCCGATAAAGACGTTTGCCGTGAATATAATAGGCTGTTTTGCGATAGGTGTTATCGCGGCTGCGGCGGCAAGGTCGCTTTCGGAATATCCAAGACTTGTGATGTTCCTGAAAGTGGGAGTATGCGGCGGATTTACGACATTTTCCTCGTTCGCTTTGGAGACCGAGGATCTGATAAGCGCGGGAAGATACGCCGCGGCGGCGATATATGTATTGGCAAGCGCTGTGCTTGGGATAGCGGCTGTATTTTTCGGACAGCTCCTGATAAAATCTATCGTGTAGGGAAATGATATTATGACTTCAAAGGTTTCCACGGAGGAAATTGAAAAGCAGCGCGGCTTTATGCGCAGGGTGTCGGAGCTGAACTCCGAAAGAGAGCAGCCGCCCATAGCTCACGTACACACGTTCGGCTGTCAGCAGAACGTCAGCGACGGTGAGAAGATAAAGGGTATGCTTATTGAAATGGGCTACGGGCTGTCGGACGTTCCCGAGGGCGCGGATCTGGTCATCTTCAACACCTGCGCCGTCAGAGAGAACGCCGAGGACAGGGTGTACGGCAATCTGGGCGCTCTGAAACACGAAAAGGCGAAGAACCCCGATATGATAATAGGCGTGTGCGGCTGTATGACGCAGCAGGAGCACGTCGTAAAGAAGATAAAGCGCAGTTTTCCGCATGTAGATCTGGTGTTCGGAACGCACGCTTTGCACACGCTCCCCGAGCTTATCTATAAGCAGCTCACCGAAAGAAAGCGGACGTTCTTCACGCCCGAAAGTGACGGAGTTATCGCCGAGGGGCTTCCGATAAAGCGCGAAAGCACGCTGAAAGTCAGTATCCCGATAATGTACGGCTGCAACAACTTTTGCAGCTACTGCATAGTGCCCTATGTGCGCGGGCGGGAGCGTTCAAGAGAGATGAACGAGATCGTTTCCGAGGCGGAAAACGCGATCCGTGACGGGGCTGGGGAAATACTTCTGCTCGGGCAGAACGTCAATTCCTACGGCAAGGAGCATGGCACGAGCTTTTCGGAGCTTCTGAAAAGACTGAACGCCATTGACGGGGAATTCCGCATCTGCTATATGTCCAGCCACCCAAAGGATTTCACAAGGGAGCTTGTGGATACTATCGCGGAATGTGAAAAGGTCACGCGGCATTTTCATCTTCCCGTGCAGTCGGGCAGCAGCCGAATTCTGGAGCTGATGAACAGGCACTACGATAGAGAAAAGTATCTCGATATCGTGCGTTATATACGCGAGAAGGTGCCCGACGCGGCGCTGACCTCGGATATAATCGTGGGCTTCCCCGGGGAGACTTACGCGGACTTCGGGGAGACGGTATCGCTTATCAAGGAAGTGCGGTTCGACTCGCTGTATACGTTTATTTACAGTCCGAGAAAGGGCACTAAGGCGGCAGAGATGGACGATCCCATCTCCGAGGAGGAAAAGGGCAAGTGGTTCCGCGAGCTGCTTGACGTTCAGGCGGAGGTAGGGCGCGGGGCGTATGAGAAGTACGTCGGGCGGACGCTCCGCGTATTGTGCGAGGGCAGAGGCAGGACGGACGGCAGTATGCTGACGGGCAAGACCCCGCAGGATGTTATAGTTGATTTTGACGGCGACGAGAGCCTTATCGGGCGTTTCGTCGACGTGAAAATAGAGAGGGCGCTGCAATGGGCGCTGCTCGGAAAAATTGTTTAAGGAGAATTTATTATGACTGTTATCGAAGCGGCAAGAGAGCTTGGAAAGGTAGTACAGGCGGACGAGAGATATATCGAGTATGTTAAGGCGAAGAAGGTAAACGACGAGGACGAGAAGCTCCAGAACCTTATTGGCGAGTTCAACTTGATAAGACAAAATCTCGCGATGGAGTCGGACAAAGAGCCCGATAAGATCGACAATGACAAGGTGAAGGAGCTTACGGCGAAAATGCACGCCGCCTACAACGACATTATGACCAACGAGAATATGGCGATGTTCACCATGGCGAAGCAAGGCATGGACAAGCTGATGAGCGAGATCAACACCATTCTCACTTATTCGGTAGAGGGCGAGGATCCCGCGACCTGTCCGTCCGAGCCTCCGCAGGCAGCCTGCTCGGGCGAGTGCGGAAGCTGCGGAAGCAATTGCGGCGGCTGATTATAAAAGCAGCGCGTTTGCAACGTATTGTAAAAAAGAACAACATTCCAAAGAGCGATGCAATTCGCGAAAGCGGCTAACGCAGCACGGTGGTCGGAGCGAAGCGGAGACCGCTGTGCTGCGCTAGCCGGCTAGAAAAGTTTGCGGAGCGCGAAGCGCGGAACAAACTTTTCGGTTCGCGAATTGCTTTTAAAATAAGGGGTAAATATGTCCGAAGATGCCGAGAAATTATCTCCTATGCTCAAGCAGTATATGGAGGTAAAACAAAGATACAGTGATTATATCGTATTCTACCGCCTGGGAGATTTCTATGAGATGTTCTTCGAGGACGCGGAGACCGTCTCGCGCGAGTTGGAGCTTACGCTTACGTCGCGCGCGGGTTCTCCGATGTGCGGGGTGCCGTATTTCAGCGCCGAGGAACCGATAAAAGAACTGATAGACAGGGGATATAAGGTCGCTATCTGCGAGCAGCTCACCGACCCGAAGGCTTCCAAGGGGCTGGTGGAGCGCGGCGTCGTGCGCCTTATAACGCCGGGTACGATCATAGAAGCCTCTATGCTGAAAGAGGATTCCAACAATTACCTTGGGAGCGTATGGTCAGACGGGGAAGGCGTGGGATTGGCGTTCGCGGACGTTTCCACGGGCGATCTGCACGTGTTTGAAAAAAGAGGGACGAATATCGAGGGCGAGATCATAGCCGAGTTTTCGAGGTTCGATCCCGCGGAATTGCTGATAAACAACAGATTTCTTGACTTCAAGGATGTTCGGGAGTTTTTAAAGAGCAAGCTTTTTAACTGTTCCTGTGAGCTGCTCGATGACGCTCAATTTGACAATTCCGACGCGACGGTCATCACCGAGCAGTTTGAGGATAATTCGACTCTCGACTCTCTGGGGATCGCCGCCATGCCGCTGGCGCAGAGGGCGCTGTGCGCGCTGTTCGGCTATATAAGCGAGACGCACAAGGTAAAGGTAAGAAGATTTGTAGAGATAACCACTCATACTGGCAGCGAGTATATGGGTCTGTCGCTCTCGGCGCAGAACAATCTTGAGATCACTCACACCATGCGCGGCAGAGAGCGCCGCGGTTCGCTGCTGTGGGTCATGGATAAGACCGTGACCGCTATGGGCAGGAGAAGACTTTGCGCCTGGGTGGAGCGTCCCCTTATGTCGCATACGCGGATATTGGCGCGTCTGGACGCTTTGGAGGAGCTGACGGAGAATTCCGCGCAGCTCGACGATATCAGAGCCGCGATGAAGGGAATCTACGACCTCGAGCGCCTGATGTCGAGGATCGTCAGCAAGACCGCCTCTCCGCGGGACGTTTATTCATTCGGCAAGGCGTGCAGGAAACTTCCTGTTTTGAAGAACGAGCTCGCGAACATGAATTCGCGCAAGCTGACGGAGCTTTATAATAATATAAGCGAGCTTACCAACATAGCAAATCTTGTGGAGAACGCCATAGACGACGAAACTCCCGCGACGCTCAAGGACGGCGGAGTGATAAAAGCGGGCTTCAACGCGGAGATCGACCGCCTTCGCGATATCACGGGCGGCGGAGAGAATATCATGCGCGAGATCGAGCAGCGCGAGCGCGAGGCTACGGGCATACGCACGCTGAGGGTGGGGAACAATCGCATTTTCGGCTATTATATCGAGGTCTCCAACAGCTTTAAAGATCAGGTCCCCGATAATTACATAAGACGGCAGACTCTGACCAACGGCGAGCGCTTCGTCACTGAGGAGCTGAAAAAGGTCGAGAGCGAGATAGTGGGCGCTCACGATAAGATATTGGCGCTCGAGTCGCAGGTATTCTCCGAGGTGCGCGAGTTTATCGCGACAAAGCTCACCGAGATACAAAAAACAGCCGAGGCGGTCTCGGAGGTGGACGCGCTGTGTTCCATGGCGCAGGTGTCTCTTGAAAACGGCTATGTAAAGCCCGAGATCTCCGCGGACAGCGTTATCGAGATAAAGGACGGGCGGCACCCCGTAGTGGAGAAGCTGCTGCCCGACTGCCCGTTCACGCCGAACGACGTGTATCTCGACAATAAGGATAACAGGATGCTGATAATCACGGGTCCGAATATGGCGGGCAAATCCACGTTTATGCGGCAGACCGCTTTGATCGTCATTATGGCGCAGATAGGCTGCTTCGTTCCCGCAAGCTACGCGAGAATAGGCGTGGTAGATCAGATATTTACGCGTGTGGGCGCATCGGACGACCTTTCGGCTGGGCAGAGCACGTTTATGGTGGAGATGACAGAGGTAGCCGAGATACTGAACAACGCCACGGATAAGAGCCTTGTTATCCTCGACGAGATAGGGCGCGGCACTTCCACATTCGACGGTATCTCCATAGCGAAGTCCGTCGCGGAATACATATCACAGAAGATACGCAGCAAGACGCTGTTCGCGACGCACTATCACGAGCTTATAACCATGGATAAGGAGTATGAGGGTATCCGAAACTTCTCGGTCGCGGTGTCAAAGCGCGGCGACGAGCTGAAATTCCTCCACAAAATTGTTCCCGGCGGCACGGACGACAGCTACGGTATTGAGGTCGCGAAGCTGGCGGGGCTTCCGAATAAGGTGGTAAAGCGCGCCAAGGAAGAACTTAAGGAGCTTGAGGTAAGCGGAAAGATCAGGTTATCTCAGGCGATAGAAAACAGCCGCGAGGAGCAGTATAACTTCACGGCGGTAAACGAGCAGAACGCCATAGCAAGGCTTCGGGCGGCGGATATCAACACAATGTCGCCCATGGACGCGCTGCTGTTCGTTAAGGAACTGAAAGAGAGTCTGAACTGATGCCTGTAATAAATCAGCTCGATAAGAGCGTATATGAACTCATCGCGGCGGGCGAGGTGATAGAGCGCCCGTCGTCGGTGATCAAGGAGCTTGCGGAAAACGCCATTGACGCGGGCGCGCGGAAAATTTCCGTGGAAATAAAGCGCGGCGGGATATCCTATATGCGTGTGACAGACAACGGCTGCGGCATTTCCTACGAGGATATGCCGCTGGCTTTTATGCGCCACGCGACAAGCAAGGTCTATTCCGCGGATGACCTCGAGCGTATAAACACCTTGGGATTTCGCGGCGAGGCGCTGGCTTCCGTGGCGGCGGTGTCGCGCATAGAGGCTATCAGCAAGCGCGCGGTGGACAAGCTCGGCACATCTTACCGCATAGCCGGCACCGTTCCCGAGGAATATGACCGCATAGGCTGCGCGGACGGCACAACTATTATAATCCGCGATCTGTTTTACAACACCCCAGCGAGGTTAAAGTTCCTCAAAAAAGACGTGACGGAGGGGAATTACTGCTCCGATGTGGTTCAAAAGCTGGCGCTGTCTCACCCCGATATCTCGTTTACCTTTATCCGCGACGGGCGGCGAACGCTGTTCACGGCGGGCGACGGGGAGTATTTCAGCGCCATTCATTCCACGTTCGGAAAGCAGTTCGCGGCGGGAATGATACCGATAGACAACGTTTACCGCGATGTGGGAGTTACGGGATATGTCTGCTCGCCGCTGTTTACGAAAGCCAACCGCAGTATGCAGTTTTTCTTCGTCAACGGCAGGAGCGTTAAAAGCCCGCTCTGCTGCGCGGCGCTGGAAGAGGCGTTCCGCAACAATATCATGGTGGGGAAATTCCCCGCGTGCGTGCTCTGCATAAATCTCGATCCCGCCATGCTTGACGCGAACATCTCTCCCGCCAAGACAGAGGTGCGCTTCTCCGACGAAAAATCGGTGTTTGACGCTATCTATCTTGCGGTGAAGAACGGAATTCTGGGTTACAACGAGAGCCGCGAGATAAAGCTCCCCAACGCGCTTGACGAAGCCAAAAAAGACTATTCCTCCGAGGACGGCGAAGCCCCATCAAGCGGGGTCTCAACGCTTGAGATACCGACCGGGAAGAAGCCCGACCCAGAGAAGTTCTACCGCAGAGTGGTGCCGTTTGAGTTCCCCGAGGAAGAGCGCAGCGCCGAGCAGCAGGTCTTACCCGAGGTATTGCCCCCGCTTTTGAGGGAAAGCGGGCTGAAGCCCTCAGAACATGAGGAAGATCTTCAAACGGAGCTTCCGGGATTTTCGTTCCTTTCAAAGGAGTCGTTTGAAAAGCATACCGACACGCCCGCGCCCGTCTCGCCCGTCTTGGAAGAGGGCGGGGATAATTATGATGATATCTCGCCGTCGGATATACGCGTGATAGGCGAGCTTTTCAAGACCTATATTCTGTGTGAGAGCGGCGAGAGCCTTATTCTTATAGACAAGCACGCGGCGCATGAGAGGATAAACTTCGAGCGGTTCAAGAAGGGGATGAACCTTCACGGGCAGCTGCTCATAGAGCCGTGTACCGTGGCGCTCTCTCCCGAGGAATATGAGGCGGTGAGCGAGTTCAGGGAAAAGCTGGAGAATATGGGGCTGCTTCTGCGCCTCACCGATGGGGATAAGGTAATAGTGGACGGCGTTCCGCAGTCGCTGGAGGATTGCGATCCCGAAGATCTGCTTCAAGAGGTCGCCGCCGTGCTTGCCGAGGGCAACGACAACGCCGAGGGGGCGCTGTTCGACGACGTTCTCCATACAATGGCGTGCAAGGCGAGCATACGCGCGAATGAAGACCAGGACATTTCCGAATTGGCGTATCTCGCGAGAACGGTCCTTAATGATAACAATATTCGTTACTGTCCGCACGGGAGACCTGTTATAACTCAGATCTCCAAGAAACAGATAGAGAAGTATTTCGGGAGAATAGTATGATCTCGCTTGCAAAAAGCTACAGACCCGTTTTGTCGACTCCGTTCGGGCGCGCGGGGTATCGGGAAGCTGCTCCGTGCGCGGCTCTCAGCCCCTTTATACGCTGCTTCTGGGAGGATGACCGCGTTATGGAGCGCGAGATACTTGTTATCCCCGACACCTGTATGGATATCATTTTCGAGCTTTCGGAGAACGGACGCGCGTCTTTTTGCGGTCTGG
Organism: uncultured Ruminococcus sp.; assembly: GCA_964414395.1. Lineage (GTDB taxonomy): Bacteria > Bacillota > Clostridia > Oscillospirales > Ruminococcaceae > CAG-115. Next base: position 9,508 of record CAYPWI010000004.1, on the reverse strand, counting down.
ACGACGGCTCGTTCTATTCCGAACAGGGCAGCGCGGCATACTTTGGGATACGCTTTTACGCGTGGTCGGCGGGGCTGTTCTCGCGCGGAGATCTCTCACACAGCGGCGGGAGAAGCTTTGAGGTCGGGGAATATTTTGATAACGCCGATGAGCTTCTGTCCTCCGTGAGACGCGCCGAGACTTTTGAAAAACGCGCCGCGGCAGCCGAAAAATGGCTCTCGGAGCGGCTTGGTTCTGTTATTATAGATAACGATCTGTTTAACGCAGTAGATCTTATCATCATCAAAAACGGGAATATAAACATCTCGGAGCTTTGTATGCACACGGCTGTCTCGGCGAGGACGCTCGAACGGCTGTTTATGCGGGGAATGGGGGTCTCGCCTAAGAAAATGTCGTCGCTCGTTCGATATCAGCTGGTGTGGCAGGATATGCTTAAAGGGAGATTTGACGCGATGGACGCGGTAGAAAAATTCGGCTATAGCGACCAGGCGCATCTGCTCAATGATTTCAGGCGGCGGCATCTCATGAATCCCAAGAGCGCTCTCGAATACGCGAAAACTCGCGGATAATGTCGCTTTTTTACAATATTTTCGAACGAATTTGTGTTATACTAATATCGTACTGATACCCGACTGAAAACAGACAATCTTTGCGGTCTGTTTTTCTCAAATCTTTGCTGTGTTTTCAATCGGGAATTAGTATCAGTAATTACTTGAAAGGGGTATAGCAATGAGTTCGTTCAATGATTTTTTGGAGACCCTTGAAGGCACGGAGCGCGGCTTCGCGTCCGATATCAACAGCCTTTTGGAAGAAAACGGCTGCAAATGTACGGTAAAGTCCGCGAAGAGCGGGTTTGTCGTATCATATACGCGTGCCGATACCAAAAAGGTGCTGATGAATTTCGTTATGCGCAAAAGCGGACTGCACTCGCGCATATACGCGGCGGGCGCCGGCGGCTATGAAGAGCTGTTGAATACGCTGCCCGAGAGCGTTAAAAATCGCGTAAAAAAGGCTAACGACTGCCGCAAGCTTACGGGTACGGGCGACGACCCGAAATGTCCCGGCGGGTATGAGTTCACCATGGACGGCGAGGTCTATCAAAAATGTCGGAACAACGCGTTCTTTATTCCGCTGAACGAAGAAAATTATCCGTTTATCGTAAAAATTCTGGAAAAGGAGTTGGGCGTATGATAGAATCAAGATGCGGGATCCTCTGCTCGGAATGTGAGTTCAGGAATTCCATGGGCTGCAAGGGGTGTGTGAACATCGAAAACCCGTTCTGGGGGGAATGTCCCGTCAAGGCGAGCTGCGAGGGAAAGGGGCACACCCACTGCGGCGAGTGCGGGGAGTTCCCGTGCGGGCTGCTGAACAAGTTCGCCTATGACGAGAAGCAGGGCGACAACGGAAAGCGCATAGAACAGTGTAAAAAGTGGGCGAATTCCCAAAAGAACGGAGGATAATATGGCTTCAAAACTTGAGTTTGTGGAATACATAGCGGAGCAGTTAAGCGGCGCGGGTGAGATCAAATATCGGAAGATGTTCGGGGAGTACGGGCTGTATTGTAACGGAAAATACTTTGCGGGGATCTGCGACAATCAGCTGTTCGTAAAGATCACGAAAGCGGGGGAGAAGTATTCTCTTCCCAAAAAGCCGCCTTATGACGGCGCAAAGGACAGTTTTCTGGTGGAGAATATCGACGACGCGGAATTTCTTACAAGGCTCGCTCTCGATACGGTGAACGAGCTGCCCGAGCCGAAACCGAAAGTTCCCAAAAAGAAAAAGTCGGAAAAGACTAAGTAGGAATAAGTTTAAGAGCTGCCATTTTTTGGCAGCTCTTTGTTGCGTCGGACTTGACAAATCGGAAGTTCTATGGTATAATAGAAAATGAACAGTAAAAGAACGAATTGCCGGTTATTTCCATTCTTTAGGCGAACGAACGGAGGCTCATATGAAAAAAGTCTTTGCATTATTCTTGCTATCGATCTGCGTTTTTATCTCCACCGGTATCACCGCGTCCGCGGACTGCGGTCCGAAAGCATCTGCCACTGTTTATGTAAGCGGTGTGGAGAACGGGCGTGATTATTTCATAGCGCTGCTGTCGGACGGTCGGTCGTTTACCGAATATCCCGAAGACATGAGCGGGCTCGAAGACGAGGTTCTGAAAGCGATTTACAGATTTTCGCTTTCGGACGAGTATTCTTTGTACAATGGTCCCGTTTCCGCCGCGTATTATCCAATGACGGGGCGTGACAGTCACGTTTGGGGTTATATGCCGCCCGAGAAATTCAAGGTGGTGCTGTATTTCCCCGATGACGGGAGCTTTATTCTCAGTGAAAAACAGGAGAGATACGCGTTTAATTCGTATTATACCGCCAATGTGGAGAACGGAGCGATAAGCGTTGCTCAAGGCGGAGGGGCAAAGGGTGTTTCGATTGAGCTTGGCGGGCTGCTGACGCGTATTCTGATAACCGTTTTTCTGGAGATCGGCGTGGGGATATTGTTTGGTTATAAGGCGCGGCGGGAGATCATATTGATCTTGATTGTGAACATTATAACGCAGATCGGTTTGAATATTCTGATCGCGATAGGCGGAGCGGCTCTCGGAGGGCTGGGCGCAACGATCGCTTATATTCTTGCGGAAACAGCGGTGTTCACGATCGAGGCGATCGTGTACGGGATAAGACTTCCCGCGCTTACTGGGAGCAGGATCAACGTTGACGCTGACGGCACTGTTAAGGAAGGCGTGCGCTATGACAAAGAGCCGGTGCGGATCACGACCTCCGGTAAGGCTGTGGGATACGCGTTTACAGCCAATCTGGTCTCGTTCGTTGTCGGCGGTTTGCTGCTGATAGCGGGTGACGTGCTCTTCCAAGCATCTATGGGATAACAGACGTGAAGCCGCGGAGGTGAATTATGTGAACAAGGTGATAGTGATAAGCGGTCCTACCGCATCGGGAAAGACCTCGCTGGCGGTGGAGCTGGCGCTTATCTATGGCGGTGAGGTCATCTCCGCGGACAGTATGCAGATCTACACCGATATGGACATAGCCTCCGCCAAGGCGACAGCCGAGGAGCAGCGCGGGGTGCCGCATCATCTGCTCGGCTTTCTCGACCCGTCGGAGAGTTTTTCTGTCGCGGATTACGTAAAGCTTTGTGATGAATGTGTAAAAGATATCTTTTCACGCGGGAAGACTCCAATCATCTGCGGGGGAACGGGGCTGTACATCAGCTCCTTCGTGGATAATCTCACGTTTGACGACAGCGAGCAGGATCACGAGTTCCGAGAGGAGATGAAGCGCTTCGCCGAGGAGAACGGAAACGCCGCGCTTCTCGAGCATCTGAGGGAGGTCGACCCCGAGACGGCTTCACAGCTTCACGAAAACAACGTCGGGCGAATTATCAGAGCGCTGGAGGTTTACAAGACCACGGGTCACACGATCTCCCAGGCAAAAGCGATGTCGCGTGAAAAGCCCTCGCCGTATGAATTCGTGATGATAACGCTTGATTACGAGGATAGAGACGTTCTCCGCGAGCGGATAAACCGGCGCGTGGACGATATGATGAGCCGCGGGCTTGTTGAGGAGGCGCGGCGCTGCTTCGAGCAGCCGGATCGTCCGACCGCCGCGCAGGCGATAGGCTGCAAGGAGCTCTACCCGTACTTCCGCGGAGAAAAGCCGCTTTCCGATTGTGTTGAGGAACTTAAACTCCGCACGCGCCAATACGCTAAAAGGCAGCTGACATGGTTTCGTCGGGATAAACGAAATTTGCGTCTGATCATTGGTGAAAATGACGAACTTTCCGATATCGTGAAACGCGCCCGCCTTTTGATAGAAGCCTCGGAAGCCCCGTGAGCACGCGCATATTTTGTAACTATATTACAAATATCGGTCTTTGCCGCATTTAAATGTTACAAAAAACAGAAAAAATTTTTAAAAATTTAAAAAAACCAGTAGCATTTTTCGGAAAAGTATGTTATACTAATATATATAGTTGGGGACTATTGGCTTTTTTTCCCAAATTTATGGAAAAAACCGTGCGTTTTTTCACTACAGAGAGATAAGGTGATCAATCATGGCAAAAGACATCAATTTGCAGGACGTGTTCCTCAATCAGGCGAGAAAGGATAAAATTCCCGTAACGATCTACATTACCAACGGCTTCCAGTTCAAGGGCATCGTAAAGGGCTTTGACAATTATACTGTCATTCTCGATACCGACGGCAAGCAGAACTTGATATATAAGCACGCGATCTCGACTATTACTCCGTTTAAACCCGTGTCTATCCTCGACGCTTATGAAAAGAGCGAGGAGGACTAAATGAATTCGCGCTGGACTCGTTTTTTGATCGTTGTCCTGTCGCTGTTCGTCATTACCGTCTTTATAGGTCAGGCGTTTTTCGCGGGCGGCGAGAATATCTCGACGGAAACGGTCAATCGTTATGACCTCGATGTGGAAATTCAGTTTCAGGGCGTGTATATGCGCGATGAGACCCCGATCTACGATCATGGGTCGGGCGTGCTGGGTTATGAGTGCGAGGACGGCTCCAAGGTGGGTAAAAGCACCGTGGTGGCAAGGCGCTATCAAAGCAAGAGCGATGTTCAGTACAGGCGCGAGATCGAGAAGATCCGCTCAAAGATAGATATACTCACCAGCGCCGAAAAGCTCGTCGGCACTGACAGCTCTCAGATGGACGCTATCACGGCGCAGGTGAATGAAAGCCATTCCGCGCTGATAGACAGTATCCTGGCGGGGGATTACGACGCTGCCGACCGCGAGAAGGACACCCTGCTCGAGGCGATGTGCAAGCGGGAGATCTCCCTTAATGAATCAAAGGGATATTCCGAGCGCAAGCAGCAGCTGAACAATGAGATAAGCCGTCTCACCGCTATGCTCCACGGCGAGGTCGTTGATGTGGAAGCGGGCGGCGCGGGCTATTTTGTCAGCGGCGTGGACGGCTATGAGGGCGAGATCGGATTTTCGGATATCGACAAGATGACGAAGGAGAAGATCTCGGAGATCATAGCAACGCCTAAGAAGGGCGTTTCCGGCAACGCCGTGGGGAAGCTTATCGACGATTACCGCTGGCGTGTCGCGGCTGTTATAGATACCGATAAGCTTACGGGCGTTTATGAGGGCAGCAATGTTACGCTGCGCGTGGGATCGAGCGCACAGCTCCTTTCGGCTCAGGTCGTCTCCGTTAAGGATCAGGGCGGCGGTCAGTCGGTGTATGTGTTTGAGTGCGATAAGCTCAATTCTTCGGTAACGTCGGGAAGAACGGCGAACTTTAAGGTCGTCATAAACAGCTATGGCGGCTTGAGAGTTCCGAGAAAGGCGCTGCGCTTCAATGAGGAAAACGAGCAGGGTGTGTATATCCTGCGCGGTCAGACTCTTGTTTTCAAAAAGGTGAACGTCACCTATTGGGGCGAGGATTATGTGATCTGCTCTCAGGAGGCGGGCACGGAATATCTGATGCTGTATGACGAGGTCGTTACCGAGGGTAAGGACTTGCGCGATGGGAAGGTCGTCCGATAATGTTATCTGATAATACTCTGACGACAAACGAAGATATACGCGAAAACTATCTTCGCATCTGCGGTGAGATCGAAGACGCTGTGGCGGCTGCGGGTCGCACCGACAAGGTCAGGTTTATGGCTGTGACCAAGACGGTCGCGGCGGAAAAGGTCAATTTCGCTGTGGGTCTGGGAATAGACCTGCTGGGCGAAAATCGCGTTCAGGAATTTCTGGACAAGCGGGAAAGCTACGCTCCCGCGGAGATCCACTTTATTGGCGGTCTTCAATGCAATAAAGTGAAGTACATTATTGACAAGGTATCGATGATCCATTCCGTGGATAACCTTAAGCTGGCGGAAGAGATAGACCGCCGCGCGGGGCAGCATGGGCTGGTCATGGACATACTCACCGAGATAAATATAGGTGAGGAAGAAACAAAGGGCGGCGTATCAGCCGAAAACGCGGAGGAATTCTGCGGGCGGATATCCGAACTTGAAAACGTCAGACTGAGAGGTCTGATGACTATACCGCCTCCGGGGTGTTCCGAGAGCAGTTTTGCTCGTATGCGGGAGCTGTTCGGTCGTCTTAAGCGGCGCTTTGATAAAGAGAACGCGCCGTTCGATACCCTTTCCATGGGTATGTCGGGCGATTTCGCGGCGGCGATAAAATATGGGGCCACTATTATCCGAATAGGCTCAGGGCTGTTCGGGTATAGAAAAAAAATATAATTGGGAGGAAATATCAATGAGCTTTTTGAAGAATCTTTTTGGGACAGCCGACGATAACGAAGGTTTCGTCGACGATGAGTATGAGGGCTACGACACGTCGTCGTCAGCTGTAACGGAGGAAGAGGGCTACTCCTCGAGCTATTCCGCGCAGCCGACTTACGCTTCAAGCGCTCCTACGCCCAAGGCGATCAATATCCACAATGGGTTTGGCGGTCAGCCGAAGATCACGGTTATGAAGCCCAAGAACTATGAAGAGGTCATGACGGACGCTATTCTGAGACTTCGTGAGGGCACCATCATCTTCCTCAATCTTGAGGACGTTGATTCGGTAAACGGTTCCAGGATCGTTGACTTCATGACAGGCGCTATCGCCATGTGCGATGGACGCATCAAGAAGGTCGACACTTGCAGCTACGCTGTGGCGCCTAAGAACGTTGAGTGGGTAAACATAATTGATGATTGATAAGTGATGCGGTGAGTTTGTGGATTACTTAAATGAAGAAGAGCGGTATTTGTCTGCGCATATCTCGGATCTGGCTAAGCTAAGCCAAAAAACGGGAGTTCCGCGCTTTACCCGATTTCTTAGCGAAAGGGAAAGATTAGTGGCAGCGGCAGCTGCGCGGGCAAATAACGCAAATCCGATTTTTTACGGAGGATATGACGGCGCTGCGAGAACGCTCTGCGGCTTTTTCGAGGGGACTTACGCCGAGGAACTGCCAAAAGAAGAGCTGTTTCCTCTGTGCGCCGTCACATTTTCGTTTAGGAAGTCCGATAAGCTTTCGCACCGCGATTTTCTGGGAGCCGTTCTCGCAAACGGATTGGAGCGGTCTGTCATCGGGGATATTCTGGTTGACGAGGGCTGTGCGGTGGCGTTCTGCCTGGGGTCTTCAAAGCAGCTTCTGCTGGATATGACAAAGGTCGGAAAGTGCGGGGTAAGCGCGTCCGAAGGTATTTTGTCGGAACTGCCGAAGCCAAAGCTTGAAACGCTTGACAAGACGGTCTCGTCACTCAGACTTGACTGTATCGTAAGTGCCTGCGCGAATACTTCCAGGGATAAGTCCGCGGCGCTTATAAAGTCGGGTCTGGTGAGTGCTGATCATACGCCGTGCCAGAATGTGAGCGCTTTGGTAAAGGAGGGCGCGGTCATTTCGATAAGGGGCTTTGGGCGCTTTCAAGTGTCGAAGATAGTCGGTGAGACGAAAAAGGGGAGAATTCGCGTCGTGATAGACAAGTTCGTATGACGCTGGACTGTTTTTATCGAAATGTCTTCTTGCGCTGCAAGGCGGCATTTCGGTGAAAGCAGAGATGCTTTCTGTGATTGGATCGGGATTTGATTTTTGTTTTTTGGAGGTAGATTCATTTAATGAACGCAAAGGAAATCATTACACGCCGTTTTGAAAAGGCTGCTTTTAACGGATATAAAACGGACGATGTTGACGACTTTATGAAGCAGGTCTCAGACGAGTTCGCTCAACTTCAGAAGGAGAAGACGGAGCTTGAGCGCAAGCTTGAAGTACTTGCGGATAAGATACGCGAATATCGCGACGACGAGGACGCTCTTAAAGACGCGCTGCTCATCGCGCAGAAGCAGGGAAACGCCATAGTCGCCGAGTCCAAGGCTTCCGCGGAGAAGCTGACCAAGGAGACCAACGAGGCTGTTACAAAGCAGCTTTCCGAGGCTAAGATAAAGAGCGAACGCCTTGTGAACGACGCGGATGAGTATTCCAAGAAAACGCGCCGCGAAGCCGATGAGAAAGCGGCTAAGATCGTAGGCGACGCAAACGATAAAGCGGAGGAGATCCGCACTATAATGAACAGGCAGCAGGAGATCCAGGAGAACATCTTGCAGCAGACCCGCAAGGAGGTCAACGAATACAGAACGAGATTGCTCGAGGGTTACAAGGCGCAGGTCGAGCTTATCGAGGCGCTCCCCGAGAAGTGCGAGAACGATTTCGTCAAGAAGACCGCCGAGGAAGTAGAGAAGCGCGAGGCTGAACGCAAGAAGCAGCAGGCGCAGGCTCAGGCAAAGGCGCAGGCGGCAAGAGCGGCACAGCAGAAGGAAAAGGAAAAAGAAGCGCGTAAAGCCGCCGAGAAAGCTGCCGCTGAGAAGGCTGCCGCCGAAAAAGCCGCCGAGGAGCAGGCTCAGCGCGAGGCTGCCAAAAACGCGGAAGCAAACGCTCAGAAGGGCGATACCAAGGAGCTCGACAAGACCGCCGAGAACAATCTTCCGTTCTTCAATACGGCGAGCGAAGCGGTTCCCCGTCATGACAACCTGAAATTCGGCAAGAATAATAAGCGTTGATAAATATATTGCACGGCGGGATATTCTTTCGCCGTGCATATATGTGTAAGGTGCGCGGACTGTTTGATCGTGCTCCGAACAAAAATACAGCCGGGCGGATTACGCCGAGCGTTAAAAATTAAACTCGGCAAAACGAAGTTTTGCCGAACGCCAAGCGTTTAAAATCAAGTGAGGCTTACTGCGTTTTGAAATTTTCATTTTAATTCAGAGAAGCGAACCATTGCGTTTGTTGTCACTCGGTGAACGAGCGAAGCCACATTATGGCGGCGCGTAGATCCGCCTTTGGACAAGAACAATGTAACGGAGAGCAATGAAATTTCAAAACGCAGCTCGCGGCGCGTCACGGGCGAAGCACGTGACGCGCCGTGAGCTAGGCGAGCAGTGAGCGAGCGCAGCGAGCGAACTGCGTTTTTGAAATTTCTATTCAGATAGGAGATAGCTTTTTTATGTCAGTGGATCTTAACAACACCGTAAATCTGCCGCAGACGGATTTCCCGATGAGGGCAAATCTTCCCAAGAGAGAGCCGGATATGCTTAAGAAATGGGACGAACAGCGGCTTTATTATGCGCTTTCAGAGAAAAACAAGGGCAAGCCCGCGTACACTCTGCACGACGGGCCTCCCTACGCGAACGGCAATATTCATCTCGGAACGGCTTTGAACAAGGTGCTCAAGGATATTATCGTAAAATACAAGTCTATGACCGGGTACAACGCGAATTATGTTCCCGGGTGGGACTGCCATGGTCTTCCCATCGAATTGAAGGCGATAAAGCAGCTGGGCGTGGACAGCGGCGCGGTCGACCCCGTGGAGCTCCGCAAGAGCTGCCGTCAGTTCGCGCTGTCGTGTCTGGACGATCAGAAGGCGCAGTTCAAGCGTCTTGGCGTTTGGGGCGACTTCGACGATCCGTATCTTACTATCAAGCCCGAGTTTGAGGCAAAGCAGGTAGAGGTCTTCGGCGAGATGTT
>CAYPWI010000003.1:17952-27329 GCA_964414395.1 uncultured Ruminococcus sp. | reverse complement strand
TTATAACGCCGTCGATGAGGAAGTCCAGACCGCCCTTTGCGTCGAGCATATGCTGAAGCCCCGCAACGAAGTCGTCCGCCGTGAGATCCGCGAACTCTCTTCCTTGAGAATCCACCCACTTTACGCCCTCACGGATCTTGAAGGTGTAGGTGAGCCCGTCGTCGGAGACGGTCCAACTCTCCGCGAGAGCCGGCTGCATCATACCCTCCACGTCATAGTTGATGAGGAAGTCGCAGGTCATGCAGATCTTGTCCGCGTCGTCAGCCTGCGAGGTCGCGAGGATATCCCAGGTCTCGGGGTCGGACGGGTAAGTTCTGCTGTATGTGTCCTTGATGGTGTAACCCTTCTCGGTAAGATACTGCTTTGCCCAAGCCTGATAGGTGCCCGTGCCCTTAAGCTCCTTGAGCTTCGCCTTCATCGCGTTGATATCCTCGGACTTGATGAGATCGGTGGTGACGATGGCGTTCTCATATCTTTTGTCGCCGATACCCCAGTTTACGTCGGGAACGGAACCGGGAGCTACTCTCGTAATGCCCTGAACGCCGCCCTGATAGCAAGTCAGCGGCAGGAACGTGCCCTGCTCGAGCAGCTTTGCCTCCGCGATCGCGAACAGCGCGTATCTCTCGGACAGATCTTTGACCGCGTCGGCTTTCTCGTAGTAAGTCTGGTACTCGCCGAGGATCTGATCGTAAAGCTCCATGCACTGCTTGGTGTATGCGTCTACGCCGTCATCGTCAATGGGTTCGCTCGTATTATCGGCGGAACTCTGGGTGTTCGAGGACGTGGACGTCGAACCGGAATTTGACGTCCCCGCATCGCTGCTGCAAGCTGTAAGGCTCAGCGCCGTAGACACCGCGAGCAGCGCGCTGAGTATCTTTTTCTTTTTCATTTAAATTGCCTCCCAACAATTTCCAAAGCGCATTAGTTCGGTCAGCGCTTCAATAAAATGCTTTTGGACGATCTAAATAATCATCCATTCTCTTATATTTTACCCCCTTGTTTGAATTTTGTCAATAGGTTTTTTGAAATAATATATCAAAAATTGCACAAACAAACCCGCAAAAATTCACAAACGGATATACAAAGTTTCTGAAATTGTCATTTTGAGCACCTTGATTTGTTGAAATTAAACAATACAGAGTGAAATTTTTACATAATTTTTTTAAGTTCCTGCAAATCTTATCGTTTTCCCCGTTTTCCGAAAACGAACACAAAGATTTCACAAAAAGTTTTCCCATCGTTCATAATTTCCACATATATCGGTATTTATACTTCCCCTCTTGCCAAACTCGTTTCGGTGTGGTATAATAATACCGAGTTCGTTGGAAAAAACAAGGAGTGTCACATATGAAGAATGTGGAAAACGAAACAAACGCTCCCGACAAAATACAGGTCAGGGGCGCGAGAGTACATAATTTGAAGAATATCAGCGTGGATATCCCGCTGAACAAGATAGTCGGCATAGCGGGAGTTTCGGGCTCGGGGAAGTCGTCGCTCGCGCTGGGGGTGCTGTACGCCGAGGGCTCGCGGCGCTACCTGGAGTCGCTGTCCACCTACACGAGACGGCGCATGACGGGCGCTGCCAAAGCGAACGTCGACGAGATACTCTACATTCCCGCGTCGCTGGCTTTGCACCAGCGCCCCGGCGTTCCGGGAATACGGAGCACATTCGGAACGGGCACGGAGCTTCTGAACAGCCTGCGCCTGATGTTCTCGCGCCTTTCGGAACACCGCTGCCCCAACGGGCATTACGTGCCGCCCACACTTAATGTGGCTGCGGAACGCCCGATCATCTGCCCGATATGCGGCGAGCGCGTCACCCCGCCGAGCGCGGAGCAGCTCGCGTTCAACAGCGAGGGCGCGTGTCGGCGGTGCGGCGGTACGGGAATAGTCCGTACCGTGGACGAAAGCACGCTCGTCCCCGACGAGTCGCTGACGATAGACGAAGGCGCGGTCGCCCCGTGGAACAGCCTGATGTGGTCGCTGATGACCGACGTTTGCCGCGCGATGGGCGTGCGCACCGACGTTCCGTTCAGCGAGCTTACCGACAAAGAGCGCGAGATCGTTTTTCACGGTCCCGCCGAGAAGAAGCATATCCTCTACAAGCCCAAAAATTCCAACGAAGCGGGGGAGCTGGACTTCACCTACTTCAACGCGGTCTATACCGTTGAAAACGCGCTTTCCAAGGTCAAGGACGAGACGGGTATGAAGCGCGTGGAGAAGTTCCTCAAGGAATGTGTCTGCCCCGACTGCGGCGGCACTCGGCTCTCCGAGGAAGCGAGAGCGCCGCGGCTTCGCGGTATCGGCTTGGACGAGGCGTGTAAAATGCCGCTGTCGGAGCTGTCGGAATGGGCGGAGGGCGTGCCCGCGTCATTACCAGAGGAAATGCGCCCGATGGCGGAGAATATCCTCGAATCGTTTCAAACAGCCGCAAAGCGCCTTATGGAGCTGGGATTGGGATATCTGTCGCTTGACCGAGCCTCCTCGACGCTTTCCACGGGAGAGCGTCAGCGTATGCAGCTGGCGAGAGCGGTGCGCAACCGCACGACAGGCGTGCTGTATGTTCTCGATGAACCGTCTATCGGTCTTCACCCGTCGAACATCACGGGGCTCACGGCGGTCATGCGCGATCTGAGAGCCGACGGGAACTCGGTAGTCCTGGTGGATCACGATACTCAGATACTCAAAGAGGCGGACTGGATCATCGAAATGGGTCCCGAAGCGGGAGCGGGCGGGGGCTATGTCATCGCCGAGGGAACGGTCGGGGATATCTCCGAAAACAAAAAGTCGATGATAGGGGAATTCCTTGCGGGAAGATCGGGCGCGGACATACGAGCCGCAGCGAACACGGAGCATCTGTTCGATATCGGGAAGATCCGCTTATCCACCTCCGAGATACACACCGTAAAGCCGCTCGAGGTCGTTATCCCAAAGGGCAGACTGACGGTCGTTACGGGCGTGTCGGGCTCGGGAAAGACCACGCTGATCCTCGAAAGCCTTATACCCGCTTTGCAGTCGATGATCGAAGAGAGAAAGCTCCCCGAACATATAAAAAGCGTGGAAGCGGAAGGCATTTCTCACGTAAAGCTTATCGACGCAACGCCGATAGGGATAAACGTGCGCTCCACCGTCGCGACCTACGCCAATGTTCACGACGAGCTGCGCAAGGTCTTCGCAAAGACGGAAGACGCGAAACAAAAGGGATACAAAGCGGGCGATCTCTCTTATAACACGGGAAAGCTTCGCTGCGCGGTCTGCGACGGCACGGGAGCCATCAGCCTTGACGTGCAGTTCCTGCCAGATGTAGACATACCATGTCCAGAGTGCGGCGGCTCGCGCTACGCGAAGGACGCGTACAATATCAAATACCGGAACAAGTCGGGCGGGGAATATTCACTGCCCGAGATAATGGAAATGGACGTAAACACGGCGCTTGAAGCCTGCAAGGACTTAAAGACCGTCAGCGGACGGCTTGAGGTGCTGCGTCGGCTCGGGCTGGGGTATCTGACGCTCGGCGAGGAAACGCCCGGTCTGTCGGGCGGCGAGGCGCAGCGGCTTAAGCTGGCGAGCGAAATGGGCAAGGCGCAGTCGGACACGGTGTTCGTGTTCGACGAGCCGACTATCGGGCTGCACCCGCTCGATGTGCGGACGCTGCTCGGCGTGTTCCGGACGCTTGTGGATAACGGAGCTACCGTTATCGTCATCGAGCATGACCTTGATGTTATACGCAGCGCCGATTATATCATAGATATGGGTCCCGGCGGCGGAGAGGCGGGCGGCAGGATCGTCGCGGCGGGAACGCCAAAAGAGATCTCCGAGAACGCGGAAAGCGTTACGGGAAAGTATCTGTAAAAGTATCGACCTATAAAGGAGAATTTCAATGAAAGGCAACATCAAAAAGCTGACGCTTACGGCAATGTTTCTGGCTATCGGGCTGGTGCTCCCCATGCTTACGGGGCAGATCCCGCAGATCGGGAATATGCTGCTGCCGATGCACCTTCCAGTATTCCTCTGCGCGCTTATTTGCGGCTGGAAATTCGGCGTGCCCATGGCGTTTATACTGCCGCTGTTCCGCTCGCTGATCTTCACGGCGCCGCCAATGTATCCGACGGCGCCGGCTATGGCGTTCGAGCTGGCGGCTTACGCGTTCGCGGCGGGGTTTTTGTACGAAAAGTCGCGCTGGCAGTGCGTGAGGGCTCTCTATCGCTGCCTGCTTATCGCGATGATCGCGGGGCGGCTGGTCTGGGGCGCGGTAATGGCGCTGCTGACGGGCATTGCGGGCGGCTCGTTCACGATCAAGGCGTTTATGACGAGCGCGTTCCTCAACGCCGTCCCGGGGATCGTCCTGCAGCTGATATTCATTCCCGCGGTCATGATCGCTTTGGATAAGACTAAGCTCGTGCCGTTCAAAAAGAACCGTAAGCCCGCGGCGGAGGATCGGGAAAACTGAGAATATGAACGAATTAGCATTTATTTTGGAAAAAGCCGACGCGCTTTCAAAGAAAAAAGAACATATAATCATTGCCATAGACGGCAGATGCTCCGCGGGCAAGACCTCGCTCGCGGAGCGCATACGGAAAGCGTCGGGCTGCGGCGTTATCCATATGGACGACTTCTTCCTCCGCCCCGAACAGCGAACAGAGGAACGCTATCGGGAGCCCGGCGGGAACTTCGACCGAGAGCGCTTCTCCGAGGAAGTCCTGATCCCGCTGCTTAGAGGTCAGTCCTTCTCGTACAGACCCTATGACTGCAAGACGCAAGCCCTCTCGCAGCCAGTTCTCGTAACTCCGAACAGGATAACCGTCATAGAAGGCTCATACAGCTGCCACCCCGCCTTGAAAGACAATTACGATCTTTGCGTTTTCCTGACCGTGGATAAGGAAGAGCAGCTTCGCCGAATTGAGAACAGAAACGGCAAAGAGGCGCTTTCCGTATTTCGGGAAAAGTGGATACCGTTAGAGGAACGTTATTTCAAGGCGTTTGATGTGGAAAACGCGTGCGATCTGCTGATAAAAACGTAAACGAAACAGCGGCGTGGGACCGTTTTTTGGTTTTGTATTTATCTTTTGTAAGGATCCGCCGATATTATAAGTAAACAAAATATTGATCAAATATGCAGCTGTCCGGTTTATCATATGAAAGTGACGGACAAATCAACGAAAGGAGCTTTTTATGAATATCATTACCGATAAAACATTTGATGAAGAACGGGCATTATACGCCGCCCATGATATCACCGTTCGCGGCTGCGCGTTTGACGGTCCCGCCGACGGCGAAAGCGCTTTTAAAGAGGGCGGAAATATAACAGCCGAGAATTGCTTTTTCAACCTTCGTTATCCCTTCTGGCATGATAAGGGCTTGAAAATAGAAAAATGCGAAATGACCGAGCTTTGCAGAGCCGCGCTCTGGTATTCCGAAAATGTCGAGATCGCCGACACGAAGCTTCACGGCATCAAAGCCCTGCGGGAATGTGCCGACGTTAAAATGAGCGGCTGCGATATCGTATCTCCGGAATTCGGCTGGTCGGTGCGCGGCATATCGATGGAGAACTGCACGGCGGAGAGCGAATATTTTATGATGCGCTCCGAACGCTTGGAGTTTCGCGGTGTGCGGCTGAAGGGAAAATACTCTTTTCAGTACATCACAAATTCCGTCTTCGAGGACTGCGAGTTCGACACGAAGGACGCATTCTGGCACGCAAAGAACATCGTGATAAGAAACAGCGTTGTTAAGGGCGAGTATCTTGCCTGGTACAGCGAAAACGTCACCTTCGAGAACTGTAAGATCATCGGAACGCAGCCTCTTTGCTACTGCAAAGATCTCAAGCTCAAAAGCTGTGAAATGATCGATACCGACCTTAGCTTTGAGCGTTCCGAGGTCGAAGCCACGCTCACCGCTCCGATCGTCAGCGTCAAAGATCCGCTCTCGGGACATATCTATGTTCCCGCGGTGGGCGAAGTCATTATGGATATCGAAAATGCGCGCGGCGAGGTCATAGTCCGCGGCAATTCCGACTGCTGCGCGTAAAGGCTCCAGCCCGAACGTTGATTTGACATTTTTTCCGATCTGTGATATAATGTTATAAGATGCGAGATCGGTTTTTTGTGCGACCGTCTTTTCCGTAACTTATTGGAGGCAGCTATGAGATCTTACAAGCTGAAAAGCGCCGAGGACATAATACATATCGTTAGCGAGATCGGTTTTCTTCCCTTTTTCGCGAACGAGATAGAGGGATTTTCCATTGAGGAACACTGTCCGCGGGAGCTGTGGTTCTCGGACGAGGCGGAGGGTCCGTGGGAATGGAAGGGACCCATCGTGAGAAGCAAAGAGTGCGTCTACGGGAAATTCTTCCGCGGAAAGGCGGGGTTCGTCAGTCTCGATATGTTCCCCGAGCTCGCGAATTACCGCCGCTCGGGCTACGACTTCGACGCGCGTTACGACGACGGACTGGCGGCGAAGAAGGACAAGGACGTTTATAACTTCATAGCCAAAAGCGGCGCTGTGATCTCAAAGTCCCTGAAAGCCGAGCTGGATTATCGAAAGGGCGGCAACAAGGGCTTCGAGACCGTCATTACGCGGCTGCAGATGCAGACCTATGTCAATATAGCCGATTTCGTCTATATGCGGGACAAGAACGGTAAACAATACGGCTGGGGAGTCGCGGAATACAGCACGCCCGAGGAGATGTTCGGATATGAGACCGTAACGGCGGCTTATAAGAAAGATCCGTCGGACTCGAGGGAGCTTTTGCTTGAGCGTCTGGCGAAAGCTCTTCCCAAGGCGTCGGGCGACAAGCTTTTAAGGCTCGTCAAATGAGCGTGTTCCTTCATTACGATAAAACGATAACGGGAGAATAAAAATGAAGATCATCGACCTGGTAGAGGATACAAACGGCGGCGTTTGCCCGAATGAGCACGGTCTGAGCTTTTACGTCGAGACCGAAAAGCATAAGCTGCTGGTCGACAGCGGCGCTTCGGATCTGTTTTTGAGGAACGCGGAATTGCTGGGAACAGATCTGACCAAAGTCGACACGTTCATATTAAGTCACGGGCACTACGATCACGCGGGCGGTCTTATGGCTTTCGCGAAGATCGCCCCCGACGCGAAAATTTATCTTAAAAGCTCCGCGGGCGGGGACTATTATCACGTGTATCCCGACTGTGAGAAATATATCGGCGTCGACAAGAGGATAATGGAGCTTCCTAATATCATCGCGGCGGATAACGATCTGAAAATAGACGACGAGCTGTTCCTGTTTTCCGGCTTTAAGGAAAAGCGCAGTCCGTCGTGGAGCAACGGCGGCTTAAAGCGGAAGGTCGGAAACGATTTTGTACAGGACGATTTCGCGCATGAGCAGTGTCTGGTCATCTCGCAGAAAAACAGGCGCATACTTATGTCCGGCTGCGCGCATAACGGGATACTTACTATTATGGCGCGTTATCGGGAGCTTTTCGGAGCCTATCCCGATGTGGTCATCAGCGGCTTCCATATGATGAAGAAGGACGCTCATACCGCCGAGGAAGCCGAATACATCAGGCAGACAGCCCGCGAGCTTTTAAAGACGAACGCTCTGTTTTATACGGGACACTGCACCGGACAAAACGCCTTCGACCTCATGAAGGAAGTGATGGGAGAACGGCTGCGGGCGTTCCACAGCGGTTCGGAGCTTATGAATGAATAAGCCGAAGATCCGCGTTGAGCCTATCGGGCGAAAGCGGAGGTTTCGGGCTCATATTTTCTACAAATGTTACAAATTTCCGAAAAACTATTGCAAAATTTACTAAAATGTTGTATTATATATTATAAATAATTTATTCTTAAAAAAAACTCTTCGGAGGAAGTTTTATGGAAAGCAGCCAAAAAAGATTTTTAAAAGCTCTGACGGAAGATTCCGACGGCTTTTTCCTCGATTTCGTGGAACAGATGCCGGGCGGCTTCTTCGCGTACAGCGCCGACGAGAGCGAGGAGATCATTCATCTGAACAGATCTGCTTTGAAGATCTTCGGCTGTGAGACACGGGAAGAATTTGTTGAACTTACCGGCAATACATTCCGCGGAATGGTACACCCCGACGATATAGAGAATGTCGAAAAGAGCATCTCCGAGCAGATAGCCGCCAATCCCGACAAGACCGATTATGTGGAATACCGCATAAAACAGAAGGACGGTTCCACGCGCTGGATATCCGACTACGGACGCTTTATACATACCAAGGCTTTGGGGGATATTTTCTACGTCTTCATCTCCGATGACACCGACCGCTTGATGAAGCGTATGGAACGGCTTGAGCACGCGAACGAGGCGCTTATCAAAATAACCGCGCGCGAGAGCCAATACCGCAAGGCGATACTTCATGACGCTCTGTTCTTTTACGAGGTGAGCTTATCCGAAAACAAGTTTATCACCGCCGTCACTCAGGCGGGTGAAAACGACGTCTTCCCCGTATCGGATATAATACGCTCCCAGGGCAATTTTGAGAACACCCGCTATACGGATTTTATCGTTTCGGCGGCGGAGACCGTTCCGCCCGATGACCGCGACGAATATTTAAAATTCTTCGATCTCGAGCGTCTGCTGAAATGCGGCGAAAACGGCGAGCTCGAACAGGTCTACGAGCGGCAAGCCGCCGACAAGTTCGGAAAAAATCATCTGCTTCATTATGTTATACTGCTGGGAAAAAGCGCCGCGGAAGGCTCGGCAGGCGCGCTCATCACGATAAAGGACATAACCGAGCAGGCTGATCGCCGCAGGCTCCTGAACGATACGCTATTACAGGCGCAGACCGCCGCTATTGCGAAAAACACGTTCCTTGCCAATATGTCGCATGATATCAAAACGCCGCTCAACGCCATTCTCGGCTTCGCGGATCTCATAAAGATGAATATCGGCGACCGCCAAAAGACCGAGGAGTATACAGACAAGATCATCGTCTCGGGAAACCAGCTGCTCACTATCGTCAGCGAAGCGCTTGAGGTCACGCGAATGGAAGCGGGAAAAGCGTCGCTCGCGGAGATCGAGGGCAGCCTTACGGATATGGTCAGTGATATCGAAAAGACCATGACGCCCGTGATGAATTCCAAGAACTTGCGCTTTATAATAGACAGCTATTATTTGCTCCATCCCAATGTTATCGCGGATATCACGCGGCTTACGGAGGTATTCGTGCAGCTTCTCGACAACGCCGCGAAGTATAACGAAAACGGCGGATATGTCATCTTCCGCGCCGAGGAACGAGCGAGCTCCGACGGCTACGGAAAATACGTCTTCACTGTGGAGGACACGGGCTGCGGCATCTCCGAGGAGTTCCTTGAGCATATGTTCGAGCCGTTCGCGAGGGAGAACAACACCACAAAGAGCGGAGTTCTCGGCAGCGGTCT
>CAYPWI010000003.1:0-17852 GCA_964414395.1 uncultured Ruminococcus sp. | reverse complement strand
AGCCGTTCGCGAGGGAGAACAACACCACAAAGAGCGGAGTTCTCGGCAGCGGTCTGGGAATGACGGTGGTGAAAAACATCATCGATCTTATGGGCGGAGATATTTCCGTTATGAGCCGAAAGGGCGAGGGAAGCCGATTTGTGGTGACGGTGACCTTGAAGCAGCTTGAGAATAAGGAAAGCCGCGCCGCCGCGGTCTCGAGCAGTCCCGTTTCGCTCGAGGGTCTGCGCATACTGCTCGTGGAGGACAACGAGATCAACTGCGAGATCGCGAAAGAGCTTCTCAGCGCGGAGGATTTTGAGGTCGAGACCGCGTCCGACGGTGATATCGCCGTAGAGATGGTGAAGAACGCGGACGCCGACTATTACGACGTGATATTGATGGATATACAGATGCCGCGTATGAACGGCTATGACGCGACCCGCGCGATACGCGCGCTTGGAGGGGATTACGCGTATATCCCCATAATCGCGCTTTCCGCCAATACATATGCCGAGGACAAGAAGAAGGCTATAGAGTCGGGAATGGACGCACACGCGCCCAAGCCTCTGAATATGGAGTATCTGATGTCGCTTATCTCGGAAGTATTGAAACACAGATCATAAAATTGCCCCCGCTTTTCGGCTGGGGCGACTGTTTGCGTGACCGATATTATACCGAAAATTTCCTCCGCAGAACAGCCAAAAACGGGATAAAATGATCAAAGGGAATAAAACTTGCTTTATATCGCATATTATAAAACGAAAAAGGTTCAAATCACCGAGTTATATGGTATTATGAAATATAGCGTTTTTTCACGCTCGATCACAAAACAGAATTTTTTGTGCAATTTTATTCCTTTATCATCAAATTATGCGAAATTTGAATTACAGGTATGTCAGGTTTGAATATCGAGCGATTTGAAACTGTTATAAATTTTTTCACTTATTTTGGAATGAGCTTCCAAAATCAGATCGACCTTAAATAATTCGCAAAATACGACAACAAAGCCATTTATGCGTGTCGCCGGTCACGTTTCACAGTGCGCGTGAAATATGTGAAAATTTTCACCTTCTGGTGAAATTGTCCAAAAAATATAGGTTGATTTTGTGGAATTTTGGTAATTGAAAATTTTAGCCAAGATGTGTATAATATTTTTAAAGGGCGCGATTGTAAACGATTAACAAAATGATTTACAATCTCGGATCCGATAACTAACTTTAACCAATTGGGAGGTAATGCAATTATGAAGAAGAAAATTCTGGCATTTGTATTGGCAGCGGCTGCTTGCTTTTCGCTGACCGCCTGCTCTGACAATTCCGGCTCCAACTCCAATTCCAATTCCGGCACTAACTCGAGTTCCAACGCCGGCGGCAACAACAGCAACGCCGGTTCAAGCGATCCTATCCCGCTGACCGTTTGGGGTCCCGAGGAGGATCAGCAGTTCCTTACCGAGCTCTGCGAGAGATTTAAGAAGGAATATCCCGACAAGACATTCAATATTCAGGTCGGTGTTAAGTCCGAGGCGGACACCAAGGATACCCTGCTTACAGACGTATCGGCAGGCGCTGATGTATTCGCTTTCGCGAACGACCAGCTCGATCAGCTCCTCAAGGCGGGCGCTCTGCTCGACCTTACCACTGTGGACGCTGCTCTTAAGAACTACACCGGCAAGTCCCTTGACGATATCAAGGCGGCTAACTCTCAGGGCTCCGTTGACGCGGCTTCCAAGAACGGCAAGATGTACGCATTCCCTCTCGGCGCGGGCAACAACTACTTCCTCTACTACGATAAGTCCAAGATCACCGAGGACGACATAAAGACCTGGGACGGTCTTCTCGATGCTGCCACCAAGGCAGGCAAGCAGGTAGGTCACGTATTCAACTCCGGCTGGTGGAACGCGGGCTTCTTCCTCGGCGCGGGCTTTACCTTCTCCGTTGACGACGCGGGTACCACTTACCTTGAGTGGAACAAGACTTCTCCCAAGGGTATCACGGGCGTTCAGGTGACCGAGGGTATGCTTAAGATCACGGGCAGCCCTGCGTTCCAGAACATTGCTGACGGCACCACAGCCGCGGCTATCGCTTCCGGTTCTCTTTGCGCTATCGTTTCCGGCAACTGGGATCTTTCCGCTTGCGAAGCCGCGTGGGGCGCTGAAAATGTAGGCGCTTCCAAGCTTCCTACTTACGCTTGCGGCGGGCAGCAGGTACAGGAAGGCACCATATCCGGCTTCAAACTCATGGGCGTAAACGGTCTGAGCAAACAGGCAGGCTGGGCTGCCGTACTCGCTGAGTACCTCACCAATGAGCAGTCTCAGGCAGACCGCTTCAAAGCGCGTCAGCTTCCTCCGACAAATCTCAAGGCGGCGGAATCGGACGCTGTAAAGAACGATAAGGTAGTTGCGGCTTCCGCTGCACAGGATGCTGCTTGCGGCGTACCTCAGACTGTCGGCGGCAACTATTGGGAACCTCTGAAGACCTTTGGCGAGATCGTAGCTCAGGGTCAGCTTAAGATCGGCGAGACCGACAAGATCCAGGAAGCGCTCGATACGATGGTCGCAGGCGCTACCGCTCCTATAGCTTAAATAGCTTGTTATCCCGGGACTTTATCCGCTGCGGCGGGTAAGCCTGTAAACAAATTCGCTTGACTATCTTACAGGCTGTCAAAAGATCTAATTCTGAGGCAGCCTGTATTTTATTCAAAAACTACTCAAAACGGGGGGATGAAAATGGCGACTGACAACACCTCGGCGAAGAAAGGGAATTTTCTCAGTTCCGTCGGCGGATTTTTCAGAGACTTCTTCGTTGCTGTTGCTAAAGGCGATTTCTTTGTAAAGCTGTCTTTGATATGGTGGGGCGCGGGATATATTCGCAGAAAGCAATTTATCCGCACGCTGCTCATGACCGCGGTCGAGGCGGCGTTCGTACTGTATACGATCTTTTTCGCTCCGCAGTACATCACTAAGTTTGGCACGCTGGGAACCGTAAAAATGGAGATGGTATTCAACCCTGATACCATGCAGAACGAGGTCAATAATTTTGACGACTCGTTCCAGATTTTGTTGTTCTCCGTCATCAGTATCCTATTATGGGTCATTGCTTTGTTCGTTCTGATGAAGAACGAGATAGCGGTATATAATCTCCAGCTCAAGGCGAAGCGCGGCGAACACATCAATACATTTGTTGATGATATAAACAGCCTGCTCAACGAGAAGTTCCATGTAACGCTGCTCACGCTGCCGGTGCTCGGCATCTTCCTGTTCAGCGTCGTGCCGATCTTCGTGCTGATACTGGTCGCGTTCACCAATTACGACAAGCAACATATGCCCCCGAATGAGCTTTTCTCGTGGACAGGTTTCACGAACTTTATCAACCTGTTCGGCGGCGGCGGAATGACCATAACATTCGGCTATTCATTCGTAAGAGTGCTTATCTGGACGTTCATATGGTCGTTCTTCGCGACGCTCACCACCTTCTTCGGCGGTATCCTGCTCGCGCTGTTCCTTCGCAACAAGCGCACCAAGCTGCCCAAGCTGTGGCGTTCGCTGTTTGTCGTTACAATTGCGGTGCCGCAGTTCGTAACGCTTCTGCTGATACGCAACTTCTTCGCGAATAACGGTATCGCCAATACGATACTCAGAGATATCGGTCTCACCGAAGCGCTCCAGAATATGGGCTGGATCTCGGGCAAATATATCCCGTTCCTGTCGGCTCCCGGCTGGGCGCACGTGATGATTATTCTTATCAATATCTGGATAGGCGTGCCTTACCAGATGCTTATCATGACGGGCGTGCTTTCAAATCTTCCCGAAGACCAGATGGAGAGCGCGGCTATCGACGGCGCTACCAAGTTCCAAACATTCAGACACATCACGATGCCGTATATCATGTTCGTCTGCGGACCTTCGCTGGTAACGGACTTCGTAAAGAATATCAACAACTTCAACGTTATCTACCTGCTGACGCAGGACGTTTACACCACGACGAACCAAGCTCTCGCAAACAGCCAGGCAAAGGAAGTCGACTTGCTTGTAACATGGCTGTTCAGGCTGACGCAGGATTATTACAACTACAAGATGGCGTCGGCTATCGGTCTGTGCGTATTTGTAATATGCTCTATCATAACGCTGGTGGCGTTCGGCATTATGACGCGCGGCGATAAGGAAGGGGTGTATAACTAATGGAGAAACGCAGCACAAAACGGATCGTTCTGGACATTCTGCGGCACGTTTTCATCGCGGTGCTGGCTATCATCTGGCTGCTGCCGATCGTTTGGCTTATCGTGTCCTCGTTCAGCGCGTACCCCGGCATCAACACCTCGCATTTTCTGCCCGATAACTGGAGCATCAGGAACTACGCGGCGCTGCTCGGTTCCGATACCGTCATGAACTTCAAGGCGTGGTTTATGAACACCTTCAAGATCGCCTGCGTATGCTGTGTGGTATCAACGATGTTCGTGATCATGGTAGCGTATTCCACTTCGTTCTGCGACTTCAAGGGCAGAAAGCCGTTTATGAATTTAGCGGTCATTCTGAACCTCTTCCCGGGCGTTCTGTCGATGATCTCCATCTACTTCGTATTAAAGGCGATGGGTCTTACCAACAGCCACGTCGGTCTGACGCTGGTTTACTGCGCGTCCTCGGGACTTGGCTACCTTATCGCGAAGGGATTTTTCGACACGGTGCCGAGATCGCTCTGCGAGGCTGCAAAGCTTGACGGCGCGAGCCAGGCGAGAACGTTCTTCACGATAATTATGCCGCTTTCAAAGCCCATTATCGTGTACACGGTCATCAGCTCGTTCCTTACCCCGTGGACAGACTTCGTATTCGCGAAGATGATCCTCAACTCCGGTATCGCGGATATGTGGACGGTTTCCATAGGACTTTACAATATGCTCGACAAGAGCCTGATAAACTCCTACTTCTCGATATTCTGCGCGGGCGGCGTTATCGTATCTATACCGATCTCGATACTGTTCTTCATCATGCAGAAGTTCTATGTGGAAGGAATTACCGGCGGCGCTGTCAAGGGATAACGCCTATCGGTACTGCCTGCTAAAAAATTTGATAAGCTGCCGCTTCTTCGCCGAACGGGGAAGCGGCTTTGCTGTATGGAAGGGGAACTGTCGATGTCACGGCGCGGAGAACTTACCATACCCGTATGCTCGGCGAATTTTATGAAGATTATGGCGACGGCGCTTCTGTCGATGTACTTTTTCGCGCAGTCCGTCATACAAAACGGGGTCTTGGACGCGCCCAACCGAACGGCGCAGGAATTGAACGAGCTTACGGCGGCGAGCCACGACGCGTTTATGTTTACGGGAATGGCTTCCGTGATGATGCTTGCGGGCTGCGCCGCGCTGCCGGTGATCTCGTATCTGCTGGTCATCGGGCTGGAGAAGACCTCAAATGTCAAAATGTACATTCTGCGCGTGCTGGTGACCGCCGTGCTGACGGAGATCCCCTATGACTGGGCGGTCTCGGGAAAGCTGTTCAACTGGAACGATCAGAGCTTCCTGTGGACGATACTGATAACGCTCATAATGCTGGCGCTTATGAAGACATTCAGCGGAAAGAGCACCATGGCGGTGATCTTCAACATAATGCTGATAGGCGGCGGGATCATCTGGGCTATTCTCTTCAAGAGCAAGTTCGGGGCGGGCTTTGTGCTTATGACCGTGGCGCTGTATCTTCTGCGGGAGCACAAGGGGATAAGTATTCTTATCGGCATCGTGATCTCGCTTATCTACATTTCCGCGCCGCTCGGTTTTAGATTGGTGTGGCTCTACAGCGGTGAACGCCGCAATCTCGACAGCAAGCTCTCAAAGTACGGCTATTACATCTTCTGCCCCATGATAGCGCTCATCTTCGGGCTGGTGGCGAATTTCGCCGTTATGAGGCTGATTTAGTTTAGTCTTATCTTCTGTTTGATTACATTATATCTCAATTGAGATATAATGTCAAGTGGTTTAGTCTCTCTTATGTAATATTTGGAGGTATTCACAAATGTTCAGCGCGGTTTTTGTCGAATTTTTACAACAGAAAGGAATAACCGCTTACAGGGTCGCCAAGGAAACGGGGATATCGCAGGGGCTGATGAATCAGTACAAAAACGGTGTTAAGACCCCGACAGTGGAAAATCTGATCAAGATCGCCGATTATCTCGGCTGTTCGGTCGACTATCTGCTCGGGCGGAAAAGCCCTGTGGCGGTTTCCGCTAAAAAGAACTCCGAGGAACAGCTTCTGTCCGCGTTCCGCGGTCTTACAGACGAGGGAAAAGCGATCGCACTGAACCAAGTCGAAGCGCTCGGCGCTCTTCAACAGTATCAAAAATATACAGATCCCGCTAAAAAAGCATAAATAGTTTGTCGATCGGAGTGATATTATGGCGGAAAAGCTGTCCGTGAACGGCAAAGAATTCGAGATCGTAAAGCTTCTCGGAAAGGGCAAGGGCGGATATTCGTATCTTGCCCGTGATGACGTTGGCGAGTATGTTCTGAAACAAATTCACCACGAGCCGTGCGATTATTATAAGTTCGGCGACAAGCTCGAAGCGGAGCTGCGGGACTATTCCCGCCTTAAAGAGATAGGGATAAAGATACCCGAGCTTATTGATGCCGATAAAGAAAACGAGCGCATATTGAAGGAATTCATCGGCGGCGAGACGATATACGAGCTTGTTCTTCAAGACAAAATGCGCTCGGAATATCTCGCTCAGATCGGAGAAATGTGCGAGCTGCTCTATGCCGCCAACACGAACATCGACTATTTTCCGACGAATTTTGTTGTTCAAAACGGCGAGCTGTATTATATTGACTTCGAATGCAACGACTATATGGACGAATGGAACTTTGAGAACTGGGGCGTGAAATATTGGTCGAAAACGCCCGAGTTTTTGCGATATGTCAAAGAACATTCGTGAATATAAAAGGGCTGTAAAAACCAGCCCTCTTTTTTGTCCGTGTTGGCGCGGACGAGCCGTCGGTTTGTTCACAGTCAACGGACTAAAAATTATATCCGCTTTTAATAGAATAAGTATTAAAAACAGCGCCATGCAAGCCGCACGGCGCTGTTTTTTATGATGTTACATTATCAATCGCTTTCGGTGAGCGAGAAATCATCCCACGCGCCCCATGCTCTTGCGGGCGCGTCAACTCTCACACCTATCAGCACCTCCGCGCCCTCGGGTATCTCGATGTTCTTGATGATCGGGTTATCCCAATTCTGCCACGAGGTAACGCCGCTCTGCGCGGTCAGCTTCTCGCCGCCGTTGACGGAGACATACAGCTCGAACACGGAGCTGTCGTCCGCGTCGCCGCCCTGGAGGAATACGCCGAGATCGTATTTGCCCGCGGGTACGCCCGTAACGGTCTGCTCGGCGGTGAACTTTACGGGCTCGTTGTCCCAGAATTTCAGGCTGAACGCTCCCGTGTGCTTGTTGTTGTCCTCAACGCGCGAAACGCCGTTGCCTTCTATCTTCCACATGGACATATCAGCGTCCTCAAGGCTCGCGTTCTTGACATAGTTTATCTTCTTTATCTCCAGCGAGCACTTTACGGGATAGCTCGTGCCGTCGGAATTCGCCGTGCCGTCTATCTCATATATGCCCGCCTTATTTATGTCGATCGCCGCTGTCTGATCGGCGTTCCAGGTCACGGGAATATCGGAGAACCTGCCGCTGTTCATCTGCGCGGGAGCCGTCTCGGGGAGCGTGAACGGCTTGCCCAACCCGCTTTCCACGGAAACATCGTTTACTTTTACGATCTTGAGCTTCGCGGTCGTTCCGCCGAAAACATACTTGAACACCTTGAGCGACTCCAGAGGATCGCCGTCAAAGTCGAACATCGCCTGATTGTCCCATGCCGAGCCGCCGTAATATATCCCCGCGTCGTCGGGATCGTATGCCACAGCCGCCGAGCAAGCCCAGCCGCTGCCGTACTTCTCCCATGCCGCCTTGTTGCTTTCAAGCACCTGCGCCGCGTCCGCGGAGTTGGGGTCGTACTTCTTTACGGGTATCCACGCGGGCTCCCAGTAGAACACGCCGCTGCCGCCGCCTGTCTTTACCGCGTTCATGACCTCGCGAACCTCATTAGCCTGCCCCTGTACCGAGATCTCATAATCGAGCGTGATGCCGCCCGTGCCTGTGCTGACGGAATTGGCGTTCCCGTCGCCGTCCTCGTCGGTGTAGGCGTACGAGGTCTCAACGACCATCACGTCCTTGCCCGTGAGCTCCTTGAGTTCCTTTACACGTCCGACAAGCTGATCGGCGGTACCGTGCCAGAATGTGTAGAACGAAAGCCCGAGCACGTCATAATCGACATTATCGGTTTTCAGCTGATTTACAAGCTCGAGGAGTTCATTGTCCATGGCGTTGGTGTAGTGAACAACCACCTTGATGTCCTTGCCCGCTTCGTTTGCCGCGTCGCGCACCGCCGCGCTTCCGCGTGACATAAGCTTGTTTACGTTCTCGCGCGCCTTCTCGCCTGCCATACCGTTGTTTATCTCGTTGCCGACCTGTACCATGGTGACGTTCACGCCCGCGTCGAGCAGCGTTTTCATGCTCTCCTTGGTGTAATCATACAAAGCGGGGAGCTTGTCGTCAAACATCAGCCCCGCCCACGCCTTGGGGGATTTCTGCTTGGCGGGGTCAGCCCAGAAGTCCGAATAGTGGAAGTCTATCATTACGGGAATACCCGCGTCGGTCGCCAGCTTGCCGATCTTCACCGCCGTGTCGAGATCGTTGTGACCGCCGCCGTATGTAGCGCCGTTCTCGTCCTTGGGATCGTTCCAGACGCGTATGCGTATGCAGTTTATGCCGCTGTCCGCGAGCAAGGTGAAAAATCCCGCGTCATCAAGCTCCTTGCCCTCAAAATCCTTGTAAACAACGCCGCTCTCTTTTTGAGAAAGGTAGGTGGAAACGTCCGCGCCACGGATAAAATCGTCCGTAAGCCCCGCTATGGGCTCCACATAGATCTCAGAGTCCGCGGGAGCGCTTCCCTCAAACTTGCGGGAGGTCTCCCCCGAGCAGCCGCCGAGCAGCATTACGGCGGACATAGCCGCGGCAGCCGCCGCATATTTGATCTTCCGATATCGCATACTAATACTCCTTTCATATTTCCCTTCGGATATAATCGCGCGGCGAGATGCCCTCGCTGCGCTTGAAGACCGCGCTGAAATAGCCCGCGTCGCCGTAGCCTACCGCCAGCGCGACCTCTTTGATCGATTTGTTCCCCTCGCGGAGATATACCTTCGCCTGTTGGATACGCCGCCGCGTGACATACTCCAGCGGGCGTATCCCGAGACGCTTGCGGAACAGGCGGCAGAGGTACTGCGGCGTTACCTGTATCAGTCCGCAGAGCGTTTCCAGCTCGATAAGCTCGCTGTAATGCGCGTCAATGAAGTTCAGCACGGGCGTAAGGGAAGCGCCCTCCGACGAGGAGCGGCTCTCCGCGCCTATCAGGCTTCGGTTGAACTCGATGATGTACTCGTACATGATAGCCGACGCGGTATATCCCCCGTAGAATTTGTCGGATCTCAGGGTGTTGATAAGCCTTTGGAAGATGCTTCGCATCACACCGAGGTCGACGGGATACACACCCGCGTCGGTAAGCCCCAGCTGGCGCAGAACGATGTCGGCGGCATACCCCGCGAAGCTCACGTAATGGGTCTTCCACACGTCGTCGGTCTGAAAGTAGGTGTGCGGAAGTCCCGCGGGGAGGAAAAACGCCGTTCCCGCGGTGATGGGACGTTCGCTGTCCTCTGTACGGAGAACGCCCGAGCCCTCGCTGCACAAGAGGATCTGGGGGCAGTGATACCCCTCGGGGCGGTTGATCTCGGGCTGCGGATCAGCCTCTCCGATACAGGTGACATAGAACGGGAGATTTTTTTCTCGTTCGATTATGGGGAAGAAAAAGCTTTCCATGGCAAAGCCCTCCTTAGTAGTTCAAATTATAGCAGATTTTTTTGTTTTTGTCAAGTGGTTAATATTGTGGTATAAAGTTAAAATAACATCAGTGAAACGCGGTAAAATCCCAAAATTGGCGAGACAGGAGAGGTTAAAATATCTAAACTCGGTTAAATAATTATTATTGACTTTTTGTAAAAAACATTCTATAATTTAGTTAGAAAAGCGGAAAATAAATACTGCGGCGAATAATATGAGCGTCACCCTGAGAGCAACACAAACGAGGCGCATCAAAAGCGCGCCGCGGCAGGAACAACACAACGGAGAGCGATGCAATTCGCGAAAGCGGCTGGCGGCGAGGTGAGCGGCTTTAGCCGCGAACCGAACCGTCAGCCGGCTAGTCGAACGGAGTGAGACGCTTCGCGAATTGCTTTTAAGATAAGGAGCAGATATGAGTATTAACAGACTTTTTTGCGACGGCTGGGAATTTTCCAAAAATCCCATTGACACGGAATACAAAAAGGCTGCCAATTGGAAGCCCGTTGATATTCCGCACGATTGGCTGATCTATCAGACCAAGGATCTGTACGAGACCTCGACGGGCTGGTATCGCCGCAGGCTCGAGTATAAGCGTAAGCCGGGCGTTCGTGTGGTGCTGCGGTTTGAAGGCGTGTATATGAACAGCCGCGTTTACGTGAACGATATGCTGGCGTGCGTGTGGAAGTACGGATATTCGACATTTGAGGCGGATATCACGGATTTTCTTATGGATGGGAGCAATCTTATAGCGGTGCGTGTGGACTACCGCGCGCCCAACTCGCGCTGGTATTCGGGCGCGGGCATTTATCGCCGCGTGTGGCTCAAGGAATACCCCGACTGCCATATCCTGAGCGACGGTATATATGTTTCCGCGGACGCTTCGGGGAATGTTACGGTAAGCGCCGAGGCGGAGCGTCCCGCCAATGTCACGGTGGACGGCTTGAAAGTCCGCTGCACTATATATGACGGGGAAAAGGAGCTTATGTCGGCGGAGAACTTCTGCACCGCCTGCGATATAAGCGCTGTTCCCGAGCCTGTGCGCAATAAAGACAGGGAATGTAAGTATTCCGTCAATAATTTTAATTTCAAGGTGGACGATGCCAAGCTCTGGGATATCGAAAGCCCTAACCTGTATAATTGCAAGGTGGAGCTTATCCGCGAGGGTGAAGTTATCGACAGCGATGAGAGCAAGTTCGGGTTCAGAAAGATCGAGTTCACGCCGGATAAGGGATTTTTCCTCAACGGGCGGCACGTGAAGATACACGGCGCGTGTCAGCATCACGATCTCGGGTCATTGGGCGCGGCGGTCAACAAGAACGCGATACGCCGCCAGCTCGCGAAGCTGAAAGTACTCGGTATAAACGCGATAAGGACGACCCACAATATGCCCGCCGCAGAGCTTATGGAGCTGTGCGACGAGATGGGCTTCCTCGTAATGTCCGAGGGCTTTGATATGTGGGAGCGCCACAAGACGGATAATGACTACGCGGGCTTCTTCCGCGACTGGATAGACCGCGATATTTCCTCCTGGGTAAGACGCGACAGAAACCACCCCTGCATAATAGGCTGGAGTCTCGGCAATGAGATCTACGATACTCACGCGGACGAGCGCGGTCAGGAGATAGTAACTATGCTCGCGAACCGCGTAAGGCAGCACGACTACAGAAACAACTGCTATATAACCCACGGCTCTAATTATATGCAGTGGGAGAACGCGCAGAAGTGCACGGATATCCTGAAGCTGGCGGGCTACAATTACGCCGAGCGGCTGTATGACGAGCACCACAAAGCGCACCCCGATTGGATGATCTACGGCTCGGAGACTTCCTCCGTTCTGCAAAGCCGCGGGATCTATCACTTCCCGCTCACGGAGGCGATCTTGTCCGACGATGACGAGCAGTGCTCCGCATTGGGGAATACCACCGTGCCGTGGGGCGCGAAAACCACCGAAGCCTGCATTATCCCCGACAGAGACCGCGAATACTGCGCGGGTCAGTTTATCTGGACGGGCTGGGACTATATCGGCGAGCCTACCCCCTACGCCACCAAGAACTGCTACTTCGGGCAGATAGACACGGCGGGCTTCTATAAGGACAGCGCCTATATTTTCAGAAGCGCGTGGACGGATTTCGAGAAATCGCCGTTCGTACACGTTTACCCCTATTGGGACTTCTCGGAGGGGCAGCGCGTGGACGTGAGAGTGGCGACCAACGCGCCATGGGTAAAGCTCTTCCGCGGCGGGGAGCTTGTCGCCGAAAAGCGCATAGATCACAAGCACGGCAAGGAGCTTACCCTCGATACGCAGCTCGATTATTTACGCGGAGAACTTGTCGCCATAGCGTATGACGAGAGCGGCAACGAAAAAGCGCGCGATTTTGTGAAGTCGTTCGGCGATGCGGCAATGTTAAAGCTCACCGCCGGAAGCTATAATGATAACGAGGGCTTCCGCGCCAACGGCACCGATCTGATGTTTGTAGATATCAGCGCATACGATAATAACGGCGTATTTGTTGCCAACGCCAACAACCGCGTTACCGTAGAGGTGAGCGGTGCGGGGCGGCTTATCGGTCTCGACAACGGCGACTCCACCGATTACGACGAGCACAAGGGCGTATCGAGAAGACTGTTCTCGGGCAAGCTGCTGGCTATCATCGCGGCGACGGACGAGAGCGGCGAGGTGATAGTCAAGGCAAGCTCCAAGGGGCTTCCCGACGCGGAGATAAGGTTCAGCGCGGAATCCGCTGAGATCCCCGAGGGCGTTTCCTTCAAGGAAAGGAACGTTCCGCGTGACATTGACTGTTCCGCGGGCGCGGAGGACGTTCCCGTCCGCCGCATAGACCTCACCGCGGACAACAGAACGTTCACGCCCGACAGACGCGAGATAACAGTAAATGTACGGGTATTCCCCGAGAATTCCTCCTATAAGGGAGAGATCGAATATCGTGTCACCAACGTTCAGGGCATAGCGTCGAAACTGGGCGAGATCGTTTCCCAAAGCGGCGATAAAGTCACGTTGAGCTGCAAGGGCGACGGCGAGTTTTATCTCAGAGCGCTCTGCAAGAACGGCACGGACAAATACCACATAATATCGGCAATAAGGCTTTGCGGCGAGGGTCTGGGAGCGGCGTTCCTGAACCCGTACGAGATGATCACGGGCGGGCTGTTCACCTTGAAGAGCGGCGCTGTGGAAGCGGGATTGGAAAAGGGCGCGGCGTTCAAGGGCGCGGGCGCGTTCGGGTTCGAGAACATCGACTTCGGCGAGCTCGGCAGCGACACGGTTACAGTTCCTATCTGGTCGAATAACGATAAGCCCGTGGGAATAAAATTCTATGACGGTCTGCCCGAAAACGGCGGAGAGCTTCTGGGCGAATTCACCTATGATAAGACCCCCGAATGGATGGTGTACACCCCCGAGACCTTCAAGCTGAACAAGGTATTGCGCGGCGTTCACAGCTTCGTTATCGCGTCCGAGGACGTGTATGATGTTCAGGGCTTCTCGTTCGAGAAGAGACCGAAGGAGCGAGCGGAGATATGCGCGGCAAGCGCCGACAGCATCTTCGGCGACAAGTTCAGCAAGAACGCGGACGACGTTACCGACATCGGAAACAACGTGGTATTGGCGTTCGGCGAGTTCGACTTCGATAAGCTTCCGCCGAAGAAAGTTGTCATCACGGGAAGATCAAGGCTGCCTATCAACAGTATCCACGTGATGTTCGGCGGCGAGAACGGCAACACCGAAACGCGCGTTCTCGCGGAATTCGCGGGGGCTTCGGATTACACCGAACGCGAGTTCTCCATAGACGGTATAAGCGGACGGCGGAGCGTGTCCTTTACGTTCCTGCCGGGCAGCGAGTTCGACTTCAAGTCGTTCAGATTTGAATAAGATCGCCCCGCTTGTATGCTGCTTTACGCGGAATGGTCATATATAAAAAAAGCACTTGACAATAAGCGCGGCATTTTGTAAAATAGAATTATAGGGACAAAATTTTATTTTGGGAGGTCGATCAAACGTGAAAATTTCGGAACTTGAACGGAAGATCTCGGACGGCGGCTATGATAAGGCTTTTGAAAAGCTCTACGGCGCGGACGCTGTAAAAACGCAGAGGGAACGCTATCTGAAAGCGGTGGGAGAGTTCAAAAAGCTCTACCCTTCACGTGAGGAGGCGGAGATCTTCTCAGCGCCGGGCAGAAGCGAGGTCGGCGGCAACCACACCGATCATCAGCACGGGTGCGTTATCGCGGCGGCGGTTAATCTCGACGTTATCGCCGTTGCGGCGTTCCATGACGAGGGCGTTATCCGCCTGAAATCGGAAGGGCACGACGCGAACGAGGTGCAGCTTTCAAGTCTCGGCGTTCAAAAAGAGGAATACGGCACTTCCGACGCTATTATCCGCGGCGTGGCGGCGAAGTTCACCGAGATGGGCGCCGATATTTCAAATAAAGGCGGCTTCGACGCGTACACGACCTCGGACGTGCTGAGCGGAAGCGGGCTTTCCTCGTCGGCGGCGTTTGAAAATCTGCTGGGCACTATCATAGATATTCATTACAATAATTCCAAGGCGGGCGCTGTCGAGATCGCCAAGATCGGACAGTACGCAGAGAACGTTTATTTCGGCAAGAAGAGCGGGCTTATGGATCAGATGGTGAGCTCGGTCGGCGGTTTCGTGTTCATCGATTTCAAGGACACCGAGAACCCCGTTATCAAAAAAGTGGACTGCGATTTTGAGAAGGCGGGATATCGGCTTTGCATCACCGATACTAAGGGAAGCCACGCCGATCTTATCGACGATTACTCGGCTGTTCCCGCGGAGATGAACGCGGTCGCGGCGCATTTCGGCAAGCCGTATCTTCGTGAAGTGAATGAAGACGACTTCATCAAGGCGATCCCCGAACTTCGCAGCAAGCTTTCCGACAGGGCGGTGCTCCGCGCGGCGCACTTCTTCAATGATAACGAAAACGCAAAAGAAGAGGCAAAGGCGCTTGAACTGGGGGACTTCGTGAGATTTCTTGAAATAGTCAAGAAGTCAGGAAATTCCTCATACAAGTTATTGCAAAACATCTACTCCTGCTATAAGCCCGAGGAACAGGGGCTGTCCGTGGGACTGTGGGCGAGCGAGCGCGTGCTTCGCGGACGCGGCGCGGTAAGAGTACACGGCGGCGGCTTCGCGGGAACCATTCAGGCGTTCGTGCCCGTTGACGCGGCTGAGGAATACCGCGCGGAAATGGACAGGATATTCGGCGCGGGAAGTTGTCTGGCGCTCAGAGTAAGACCGGTCGGCGGCGTGGCGCTTGAGAAGATCTAAGTCACATATAGTAGTGCAATAAATCCCGAATCAACATTTCGGCGAGCGATGAAATTTCAAAACGCGGCGAACGAGACATTCCGCGCGCAGCGAAGCGAGCACGGAATGGCTCGCGAGCCGGCGAGCAAAATGCGAAGCATTTTGCGCTTTTGAAATTTCTATTCAGATAGGAGGTTTATTATGAAAGTATTGGTATTGGGCGGCGCGGGCTATATCGGTTCTCATACCGCACTGGAGCTTGTCAAGGCGGGCAATGAGGTAATAGTTGCCGATAATCTTTCTACGGGGTATTTGGCGGCTGTGCCCAAGGGCGCTAAGTTCTGCAAGGGCGATCTTCACGACTTTGATTTTCTGGATAATTTGCTGAAAACGGAGAAGCCCGACGCTGTCATTCACTTCGCGGCGTTCTCGCTGGTGGGTGAGAGCGTTACCAATCCGCTGAAATATTACGACAACAATCTATGCGGAACTAAAGTCCTGCTTGACGCTATGGTGAAGAACGGCATTGACAAGATAGTGTTCTCGTCAACAGCGGCGACCTACGGCGAGCCTAAGACTATCCCCATTCTCGAGACCGACCCGACTTGTCCCACTAATCCTTATGGCGAGACTAAGCTTGCTATGGAGAAGATGTTCCATTGGACGGCGAACGCTCACGGACTGCGTTATGTTTCGCTGCGCTACTTCAACGCCTGCGGCGCGGACGAGAGCGGCGAGATAGGCGAAGCGCATAATCCCGAAAGTCATCTGATACCGCTTATTTTACAGGTGCCGAATAATCAACGGGAGACGATTTCTATATACGGAACGGACTACGACACTCCCGACGGAACTTGTATCCGCGACTATATCCATGTTACCGATCTGGCACAGGCGCATATCCTCGCCGTGAAGTATCTCATGGACGGCGGAGAGAGCGATATATTCAATCTCGGAAACGGCGTGGGCTATTCGGTGCGCGAGGTCATAGACACGGCGCGCAAGGTGACGGGACACCCGATCCCCGCAACGGAAACTCCCCGCCGCGCGGGCGATCCCGCAAGATTGGTAGCCTCCAGCGACAAGGCGAAGAAGATACTCGGCTGGAAGCCCGTACACGATTCTTTGGAAGAGATCATCGCGAGCGCGTGGAAGTGGCACAAGAACCACCCGCACGGGTATAACAATTGATAATGGATAATGTACAATGTACAATTAAGGAATGACAGCGGGCAGTTGGCTTTATCGTCAAACCTTATTGTTGACGCTTATAGGTGGTGTTAATATTATGATATGTGAGAATATTGAGCGGCTTATTGATTACGCGGTCAAAAAAGCGCTTATCGAAAGCGTAGATGTATATGTTGTCCGCAATATGTTTATGGAAGCGCTGAAGCTTACCGATTGGGAAAGTGTTGATGCTAAGTATTCCGGTGAAACGGTCGATGAGCTTTTAGAGCCGCTTATAAATTATGCGGCAGAGCATGAGATCATCGCCGATACTGCGAACTCGCGCGATCTGTTCGATACCAAGCTTATGGGCATATTGACGCCCATGCCGCGCGAGGTCAACAACGTCTTTATGAAGCGCTATGACAAGTCCCCCGAGGCGGCTACGGAATGGTATTACGAGTTCAGCAAGAACTTAAACTATGTCCGCGCGGGAAGAATGGCGAAGGATAAGCGCTGGAAGTATTCTTCAAAAGAATTCGGAGAGCTGGATATCACCATAAACCGCTCCAAGCCCGAGAAAGACCCGCGCGATATCGCCGCGGCGAAGTCCGCGAAGTCGGTCGATTATCCGAAATGTATGCTCTGCCCCGAGAACGCGGGATTTATCGGAAACCTCAGCCGCCCCGCGCGTCAGAACCTCCGCCCCGTTTCCGTGATGGTAAACGGCGAGCCGTGGCAGCTTCAATACTCGCCATACGGGTACTATAACGAGCACTGCATAGTGTTCAATGAGAAGCATATCGCGATGAAGATCGACGACTCGGTGTTCGACAAGCTGTTTGATATCATCAACTTCCTGCCGCATTATTTTGTCGGCTCGAACGCCGATCTTCCGATAGTCGGCGGGTCGATATTAAGTCACGAACATTTCCAAGGGGGTCGCTATACGTTCGCTATGGAGAAAGCGCCCGTGGAGAAGAGCTTCACCTTGCCGAAGTTCCCGAACGTGGAAATGGGTCTTGTGAAATGGCCGATGTCCGTTATCAGGCTGACCTCCGAGAACCGCACCATGCTTGCTTCTGCGTGCGCGTTCATCTTGAAGAAATGGCGCGGCTACTCCGACCCGAGCGCGAATATTCTCGCGGAATCGAACGGCGAACCCCACAACACGATAACCCCCATAGCGCGTATGAACGGCAGCCGCTATGAGTGCGATCTCGTGCTGAGAAACAACCGCACCACCGAGGAACGTCCGCTCGGACTGTTCCACCCGCGTCCCGAGCTGTTCCACATCAAGAAGGAGAACATAGGGCTTATAGAGGTAATGGGTCTGGCGGTTCTTCCGTCGCGTCTCGCGGAAGAACTGGACGCTGTGGAGAAGATGCTTCTGGGCGGCGAGAAGAACGAGCTTACCAAGTCTCACGAGGCATGGGCGGCGGACGTTAAGGCGCGTCACCCGGAGCTTAACGCTCAAAAC
>CAYPWI010000002.1:0-29006 GCA_964414395.1 uncultured Ruminococcus sp. | reverse complement strand
TCCGAAGTCGAGAATTGTGATGCCTAGTCTGCAGGTTGATAGCCTGTTTGTTGAAAGACTCGGTAGGGACGAAGATATAGGTAATGAAATCAAGATCATCGAGCTTAAAAGCGAGAATTTCCGTGCGTTGCGGTCACAGTATATGAACCCGTATATTAAGCCGGGAAGTGAAACGTCAAGCTATGGTGTTCTTGTGGATAACAAGCTGATAGGCGTGTACGCCTTCTCAGCTTCTCCGACTCTGTCGAATTGGGACAAGCACATTCAAACGCCTACAATGTACCTTTTAAGCGATTTTCCTATTGCCCCTACTAAGTATAAAAGACTTGCGAAACTCGTGTTATACGCAGCGTTAAGCCGCGAGTCAAAGATGTTAGCGGAACGCATAACCAATCACAGAATACGTTCGCTTGTAACGACGGCGTTCAGTAAAAATCCCGTAAGTATGAAATATCGCGGGCTGTTCCGTCTGTTGAACAAGAAGGAGCTGCCGGGTGTTGAAGAAGGCGAAACAGATCTGTCTAAGATTTATTACAACCAAGGCTATCAGCTGAATTACGGCGCGGCTATGGGTGAGTGGACTCTGGCAGAGGGCTTGGAAATGTGGAAGAAAAAGCATTCGCAAACGGAAGGTAAGGAGGAGCAGTAATGAATGTTTTTACAATTGAGATAGATCCTCGTGAAATAAAGCTGCTGGAAACCAACGCAAGGTATATGAAGAACGAGGAGTTTAACGGGCTCGTTGATAACGTGAGGAGGGACGGTAAGCTCACATCTACGCCGTTCCTCTGCAAGGATAAAGACGGCAGGTGGCTCTGTCTGTCTGGTAATCACAGAACTCGCGCCGCAATTGAGGTAGGTTTGGAAACCATAACCTGCCTTGCGACCGATGATGAATTATCTGAGGAACAGCAGATAGCAATACAGCTATCGCATAACGCAATAGCAGGACAGGACGACCCCGCGACATTAAAGGCTCTGTACGAGAAAATTCTTGATACAAGTCTGAAGAAATACAGCGGTCTTGATGACAAAACGCTGGATTTGCTTGATAAATTTTCGTCTATCAGCATATCAGAAGCCAATCTGCAATTTCAGACGCTATCAATGGTTTTCCTTCCGAATGAGCTTGAAGCTGCGAGAAAAGTCATTGATGAAGCAAAAGACCGCACGAAGTCTTCACACGATGTATGGCTTGCGCGTATGGAAGATTATGATGCGTGGCTTGACGCGCAGGAAACGGTTAGCGCCGCACACAACGTTAAGAATGTGGCAACTGCCGTGGAGATTATACTTAAATTATTTCAGAGAAATGTTACTCAGCTCTCCGAAGCGTGGGAAGATACGACCGAGGACAAGCGCTGGGTACCGATAGAAACGATTATCGGTAGGACAAAAATCCCTGCCGAAAACGCGAAGATCATAAAGAAGGCGCTTGACAAAATGGTTGGCGCAGGTAAAATCAGTACCGAAAATCTTTATGAAGGACTCGCGATGTTGTGTGCTGATTATGTAAACGGGAAGTGAGGTGTCTAGTATGGCAGCGGTATATAACGCTCAGTATCACGATGATTGGGCGTGGTCGCTTGCGGTAAGAGGTTGCACCGACGCAGAGATTGCGAAAGCTATGCACGTCACCCGAAAAACTATCTGTTCGTGGAAGAACGAACACGAAACCTTCGCCAAGGCACTTGCAGAGGGTAAAGAGATAGCAGACAGTAAGGTTGAGCGCAGTTTATACAACAGCGCTATGGGCTATTATGTGGACGAGGAGGAACGGATCCTCGAAGTTGGTAAAGACGGCGTCACAAAGCTGGGTGATCTGCGGACGAAAAAGAGGTATGTACCGCCAAGTGTAACCGCCCAGATTTTCTGGCTCAAGAACAGATTAAAAATGCGCTGGAGAGATGTCACCAAAACAGAAGTTACCGGTGACGATGGCAAACCGGTGGAGTTTCAGCAGGTGCAGGTTTATCTCCCCGAAAAAGAGAAGGTGGAATAATGCGTGGAGAAAATTATATTTCGACCGCAGAAAGGCAAGCAAGAAAAATTCCTTGCCTGCTCCGCCGATATTTGCATATATGGCGGTGCAGCGGGTGGCGGTAAAAGCTACGCCCTTCTGCTTGAACCGTTAAGGCACATCAGCAATAAGCAATTTGCCGCAGTCGCATTTAGAAGAACAAGTCCTCAGATACTTAACCCCGGTGGTTTGTGGTCTGAGAGTTTCAACATTTACAGCCTGTTTGGAGCAACCCCGAAATTAAGTCCAAAGCCAATGTGGATATTTCCGAGTGGAGCGACTATTACGTTCTCACATTTGGAAATGGAGCAAACCAAGTACGATTGGCAAGGCTCACAGATACCACTGATAATGTTTGACGAATTGACGCATTTCTCGGAAACCGTTTTCTTCTATATGTTATCACGTAATCGTTCGATGTGCGGAATAAAGCCGTATGTACGTGCCACCTGCAACCCCGACGCAGATAGCTGGGTGGCAAAGCTCATAGAATGGTGGATTGATCCAGATACAGGCTATCCGATTGAGGAACGCTGTGGTAAAGTACGCTGGTTTATTCGCCGCGATGATACCATTTATTGGGCAGATAAGAAATCAGATTTGTGCGAACGTTTTAATCTCGTTACTGACGAAGAAAAAGAGGAGCCGAAATCCTTAACGTTCATCAACAGTACCTTGCAGGATAATGCGCTACTAATGCGACGTGATCCTTCGTACATCGCAAATCTGAAAGCATTGCCGACAGTCGAGCGCGAGAGGCTTCTTTATGGGAACTGGAAAATAAAGCAGGCAGCAGGTCTGTTCTTTAAAAGAACACAAATTGAAAGTATGCTGCCGTGTGTTCCGAATGATGTAGAGCAGTTCGTAAGAGCGTGGGATTTAGCGGCAACTTCCGAAACTGAAAAAGGTGATCCAGCTTATACGGCGGGCGTTCTTATGGGCAAACGATCAAATGGTCGGTATATCATAATAGATGTGATCAATGTTAGGCAGTCAGCAAGTGATGTACGCGCAACGATACGTCACACGGCTGAAAGCGATAACGCCAAGTACGGTAATGTCAGAGTTAGACTGCCGCAGGATCCTGGTCAAGCTGGAAAAGATCAAGCGCAGAGTTTCATCAAATTGCTTGCGGGTTTCAGCGTAAAAGCAGTCCCCGTAAGTGGCAGTAAGGAAGCAAGAGCTGAACCGACCGCAGCGCAATGGCAGGCAGGTAATTTTGATGTAGTTGTAGCTGATTGGAATGAAAATTATTTCTCACAAATGGAAAGTTTTCCGGCAAGTAAATTTAAGGATATGGTTGATGCCACAAATGACGCTTTTTCCGAGTTGGAAGGCAGAGCAGATTTTGGGTACTCCTTCTGAGGTGAATAGATGAAGATACTTGATCTTTTTTCGCGAAAGAAAAAAGTGCGCGATGAATATATGGACGCGCAAAATCGTTTTATTTCGCGGTGGGCGCGTCCGCCCTCGATGAACACAGCCGAATGGCTGGATATGTTTTCAAAGAGTCCCCGTCTCGCAGTGGTGGATCGTATCGCGAGTGATATTGCAAACATAAGCGGTCACTTGTACAAGATCAACGACGAT
Organism: uncultured Ruminococcus sp.; assembly: GCA_964414395.1. GTDB lineage: Bacteria > Bacillota > Clostridia > Oscillospirales > Ruminococcaceae > CAG-115. The sequence goes on along the minus strand of CAYPWI010000002.1, from coordinate 25,396 downwards.
GGCACCAAAACCGAATTGACGAGTCACCCCTTTCTCGATTTTATGAAAGCCCCAAATCCGCTTTATGAGATGACAAGTTCGGCGCTTTGGCGGTTACACGAAATATACTTGCTGCTTGTAGGCGAGAGCTTTTTCCTTATCGAACGTGATGATCTGGGGAGACCCGTTGAATTGTGGAATGTTCCCCCTCATTGGGTGAAAATGACCCCGCATCTCGATTATCCGTTTTACGATATAATCTCTACGAATGGCATCACAATGTCTGTGCCGGTAGATGATATGTTCGTAATGAAGCACTTAAATCCGCTTGATCCGTTTTTACGGGGCTTAGGTGTTGCGGAAAGCATAGCCGACGAGGTGGAAATCGACGAGTATGCTTCAAAGTTCCAAAAGCGCTTTTTCTATAACGACGCTACACCGCCTATCGTGTTTCTTATGCCGGACGCTACTCCGAACCAACGTGACGAGTTTATGGCTAAGTGGAACAATCGGCACAAGGGCGTTGAAAATAGTCACAGCGCAGCAGCATTGACAGGTAACGTCGATGTCAAAGTCGTCGGTGGGACAGGCGGACAAAACCTCGATTTTATGGATAGTCGAATTGCTATTCGTGACGCAGTTCTGGAACACTTTGGAATACCGCGTGAGATAATGGGCATTACCGAAAACAGCAATCGTTCGACTGCTGACGCGGCTCAGTTTATTTACGCAAAGAACGTCTTAACGCCGAGATTGCTCAGTCGTGAAGAAGCGATAAACAAGCAACTTCTGCCGATGTTTGGTAGTAATCTTGAATGGCATTTCGACGGAATTATCCCTCACGATAAAGAGTTCGCCAAAGGAAAAGCCTTAGACGGATTTAACGCAGGGTTGATAACCAAAAATGAAGCAAGGCGTTTACTTGACCTGCCGAACATAGATGGCGGCGACGTGTTTAAGGTTTCTGTGTCAGATGTATTTATGCCGGAAAGCGAAAATCCTGTCGAGTTTTCACAGGCTATGACTGAAGCAGAAATACCGTTTGATGATGGAGAGTTTGGGCAGAAAGCAGCGCGGCGCGTAAATATCGACGCTATGCTGAAACTCGAAGATGTTGAACAGCGAAAAAATGAACTTCTTTTTGAGGCAGCCATAAAACGGCATTTCGCTGATCAGCAAAAAGAAATCTCAAAAGCGCTCGGTCTGAACTCTAAAGCTGGAGAAACCTCGGCACTTAGCGAGTTAGATGAATACCTTCTCGCTGACGGTCTATTTGATCTGGAGAAGTGGGCGGCTCTATCCGTGGAACAGCAACAGCTGCTGGCAATTGCCGCCGCAAACAATCTGCTGAATTGGCGCGAGGAAGCTAAGAAACTAACCGAGTTGTTCACGCCGCTGTGGAAATCAGCATACGAAGCAGGCGCCGATGTCAATAAAACAGTCTACGGTCTCACCGATATAAAGCGCCCCGATTTTGTGTCTGCTGCAAAAATCAACGGTGGCAAACGCGTAGTAGGCATTCAGCAAACTACCCGTGATAATATAGCTAAGATTATCTCGGACGGAATATCGAATGGTACGAGTCAGAGCAGCTTGAAAAAAGAAATCAAAGCTGAAATGGGACCGGCAGCGACAGCTGCAAGAGCAAAGCTGATTGCAAGACAAGAAACATCAACTGCACTTGCAACAGGACAATATGATATGATGGTTGCCGCAGGCGCGACGATCAAAACGTGGAAACACCGTCCGCAGGTGAACCCTAGAGACGGCTCCCACGGTCAGCCCAATCACGTTGCTATGGACGGCGAAACAGTACGGATAGACGAGCGCTTTTCAAATGGTCTCCGATACCCGCGTGATCCCGAAGATGACCGTCCGGAAGAGCTTATAAACTGCCGCTGCTATTTGGTATACGGTGGGTTTTAAGATACCATAATCTTTGAGGAAAGGAGGTAGACTGTATGGCAGATACGCAGAAAAACAAAACGAGTCTGAAGAACGCGGTTCCAACACGAGAAATCAAGTCATTCAAGTTCGAGTTGGAGAGCGCAGACGAAACAACAGGTGAGTTCTCCGGCTACGCTGCCGTTTTTGGTAATGTTGACGCTGGCGGAGATGTAATTGAGCGCGGAGCGTTTGCAAAAACAATCGTGGACGACTTCGACCGTATCAAGATACTTTCTTTGCACGATAATTACGACCTGCCTATTGGCAAGCCTATCGAATTGCGTGAAGATGGAAAGGGACTCTACATAAGAGGGAAAATCAGCGACACGCAAAAAGGACGCGATATTCAGACGTTGCTCAAAGACGGTGTGCTTACCGAAATGTCAATTGGCTACGACGCGGTTGCATTTGATTATGACAGCGAGTCGAACATACGGCATTTGAAGGAAATCAAACTGTGGGAAATCTCGATAGTAACTTGGGCTATGAACGACCAGGCAAAAATCGACGAGGTTAAATCCTTGGTAGAGTCCCTCAGTATTGAAGCGAAAAGCGGAAAGCTCAGTCGTGCAAGGCTCAACACTTTGAAACCGTTTATTACGGTACTGAAAGAGTTGGCTGAAATACTCAGTCCGTTCTTAGAACTTGCTGCATTGGAAGAACAGGAGCAGGACGACAGTAATCAGAATAACATCGCTAAGACTAAACAGCGCGATGTGAAACAGACAAAATCAAGCGGAATGATTTTCAAGATCATTCCCAGAGAAAACAGGAGGTAAAGATCTATGGAACTTACACAGGAACAGCTTGCTGAGATTATTGCAAAGCTCTACGCAAGTATCAAGAGCAAGAAGGGCGACGACGCGGAGATCACGGTTGAAGATATTACCGCTGAACTTTCCAGCATTTTCAGTGATGAAGAGGAAGGTGCCACCGCCGCTGAGCAGACCACTGAAGCGGCTGCTAAGGCTGAGAGCGATAAGAGCAGCGAAAAAGAAGCGGAGATTGATCCGGCTCTCGTGGCAAAGATCGCAGAAGCACTCGAAGCGTTCAGCGCCGGTGCGAAGTCTAACAGCTCTGCAAAGGAAACTAAAACAGCTGATGTTCAGACTCAGACCAAAGCGGCTTCTGTAACAGCCGCAGAAACTAAGAGTGCTGACCCCGCACCTACGAAGCGCAAGTATGCACAGGTGTTTATTTCATCCGGTGCAGATCGTGATAGCGCAGCTTCTACAAGCGGCTTTAAATCCCGTATTGCTGCGATGTCCGCGCCCGAACGTAGAAAAACTGCTTACGGTATGTTCGGACGCGCTATCAAGTGCATTAACACCTCTGAGGGCGACGCTGAGAAGGCAGCATTTACCGCCGAGCATAAGTTCAACGACATTGAAATGGCGCGTGAATTTAAGGCTCTGTCCGCGACATCTCCTTCTGACGGCGGTTATCTCATTCCCGAAGTATACGCGAATGAGATTATTGAGATACTGTATCCTTCAACAGTAATTTATAGTCTTGGCGCAAGAAGGCTCGGTATGTCTAACGGCAACCTCACTCTCCCCAAGATGAAAACAGGCTCCCGTGCTTTGTTTACCGGCGAAAATCGCGCAGTTCCTAAAACCGCGCCTAAGTTTGGTAATCTGAAGCTCTCGGCTAAAAAGCTGACCGCTCTTATTCCTATGAGCAACGATCTTCTGCGTTCTACGAATTTCGACAATGACGTTATCGTAGGACAGGACGTAACTCGTCAGATGGCTCTTGGCGTAGACTTTGGCGCACTTCTTGGCACTGGTTCCGAGTTTCAGCCTCTCGGTATCACGAACAACAAGAAGGTCCTCAATATTGACGCAACAAAGCTCGAAGCTGAATACTCCAGTGCTGCCGGCGTTATTACTGCGGCGTTCCCGAACTATCTTGTTGCCGCCGTGCTGAAGAACAATGTTTACGCTGACGCTCTCGGCTTTGTGTTTAATACCAGCGTTGAGCAGGTATTTAAGAAAATGCGTGATAACGTAGGCGGCTTCCTCTTTGCGGACGAAATGAACAAGAACGGCACTCTTGCGGGTTATCCCTACAAGACCACCAACCTGCTTGAAACCTCTGGTGGAAAGACACAGATCATCTTCGGTAACTGGAATGATCTTATCATCGGCGAACAGGGCGCATTGGAGATTGAAACCAGCCGCGAGGGTTCGTGGACTGATGAAAGCGGTAATCTTGTATCTGCTTTTGAGAACGATCAGACGCTTATACGCGCTATTGATAACGTAGACGTTGGTCTGCGCCACGAGGAAAGCTTCGCGGTTGCCACTAACGTTGCCGTACCTATTTAACAACAGGAGGTAAACTGATATGAAAAGATCTTTACTCCAGAATGTGAAGGTTCAGCCCTACACCTCTGGCACCGCGATTGACCGCGAGGGATTTCTTTCGGTCATCGTAGCTGCCACAATAGGAACTGCTGGTGCCTTGACACTTACGATTACCCACAGCGACGACGGTACTGATTATACCGCCGTTACCGACAAGCAGGTTTTCCCCGAAGCACCTACCAAAAACGGCGAGTTTACCACAGACACGCTGGCAAAGGACGCGGTTATCAACATCGACGCTGATCTTCTCGGTTTGAAGAGATATGTGAAGATCACGGCTTCCGGAACTGCGGCGACAGGCACAACTCTTGCAATTGCGCTGGGCGATAGCAATGCTCAGCCCGTCTAACGGAGGATAATGCTATGCCGAGAATTTATGCCCCTCTTGGTTCGAGTGAGAACAAGGAGTTAATTCCTGCAAAGGAAAACAAAAAACAGGAACAGAAACCTGCTCAGTCCGACAAGAACGAAAAGAAAAGCAGCGGCGAACACTAAGCCGTTGTTATAGGAGGACAATATGCTTGCAGAAAACGCACTTACAACGCTCGAAAGAGCAAAGCTAATGCTGAGTTTGCCGGACGTTCAAGACGAGCGCACCGACGAAATAATCACGTTGCTTATAAACAAGGCTTCGTCTTGGATAGAGCGTCAAATCGGCAGGCATTTGGCAAAACGCTCATATCGGCAATGGTATGACGCTGATGGTCAGCAAGAACTCGTCACGATAGAATACCCGATTTTAGATGTCGAATACGTCAAAGAAGAAGGCAGGCTTGTAAATCCAAACTGCTACGACTATACCCAGACAGGCGAAATCGGCGTAATCTATCGTGATGACGGCTGGCTCAAAGCAGGATATAGAAAAGGACTCGCCCACGATATTGTTTCCCTTAAACGAGCAATCGAGGTTAGCTATACAGCTGGATATGTCCTTCCGAAAGATGCGACAGAGGACGATCCTCAGACACTGCCGGCAGATCTTGAAGCACTGGTTTGGGAACTTGTATCTTATGCGTACACGAGTTTAACGAACGGATCACAGGGCTTGAAGCAGTTTTCAATATCCGATGTAACGTGGGTTTTTGATAAGTCCTCGAATTCCGAATGGACTAAGATCATCAATTTGTACAGGAGGTATTGACGTGAATGCCGAACAAATGCTGTCAGAGGTATTAAGATTGACAAAAGCCTGTAAAGAAATGGGCAATAAGAAAATCTTGGTAGGCATTGTAGGAACGCAAGACTCCGAAGTTTTGAAAATCGCTGCGGCTCACGAATACGGTTTAGGCAAACTTCCCGAACGGTCGTTCATCAGAGCAAGTTTTGACGCTGAAAAAGCAACTATCGAGAAGATTGTTGACCGAGCTGTGGATAAAGTCTTACTCGGTCAGACGACACCGGACGCAGCGACAAACTCTATCGGAGCGCAGGCTGCCCAGCTTGTTCAAAATTATATTGACGATAACAGGGTAAAGCCTCAGTCGGATTTTTCCAAAAAGACACAGCATACGACGCTGTACGAAACCGGTATGCACATAAGAGATCGCATAGCTTATGAGGTGGTGGATAGATAATGTTTTCTGCAACGCCAAAACTGCCTCGCGCATTGCTGCATTTGCTGACGGTGACAAATAAAACGTATGTGAATGATCCTGCCCGCGGCGGACAGTCAATTCCTATCGGCGAAGAAGTTACGAGTTTTTGGGGAATTGTTTTACCTCTGAACGAAGAAGATTGGAAACAGATCCCCGAAGGTTCATATACGCAAAATCCGCAGAAGCTCTATACAGATGACCTTGTGACGTTCAAAAATGGTCAGATTATTCGGGACACCTACGACGGGCGGTGCTATACAGTGAAAGGAACTATGTCGCATAATGAAATCCACCCAATGAAACGGTACATTGTGGAAGGAGTGGTTAAGAAGTGACATTCGTTCAAGCAAGGAACCGAATTATACAGGACCTTTCGAGTTATCTGGGTTGTCAAATCCGCTTGTCCGGGCAAGTAGATGATAAGCCCAATTATCCGCTTGGATATTATAGTGTGCTAACACCGAGAACCTCAGATCACGCTTTTGGTCTAAAGGAAGTAGAGCAAATCGGTGATGAATTCATTGAGAAGCGCTATGAACCGGTAGAAGCAACCCTGTCTTTTACGTTTTGCAGTGAAAACCGAGAAACTGAAGATGGTTTTATCCTCGGAGAAGATGAAGCGCTTGAACTCGCAGAAAGAGCAAACGGCTTCTTCCTGCTTTACGCGCACGAAATTCTCACTGAAAACGGAAATATTGTAATCAGAAATGTCGGGAGCGTAGCAAGCCGGTCGAGTTTTCTTGTGGAAGATACCGTTTGTAGGTATGGCTTCGATGTGAAGTTTGCTTATACGCGAATTGACAAAAAGCCGACCACGATTATTGAAATCGGAAACGGTAGCGGCGAATTTCAAAAATAGAAGGAGGAAATTTTATGGCAAAAGATGTAGTTGTCGTTGTGCAGCGTGACGCACTGCCTACTGAGAAAGAAAGTCTTGATCTGCTGCTCATATCGACCACAGGCGATTATCCCGTCGGCTTGTACAGAGATGTTGAGAGCATAGAGCAGGTTTACGGCGAGGAAGGGCTTTGCCCCAATGCCAAAATCCTGCGGAAGGCAAAAACGCTGTTCAACCAGGGTAAAACGACGCTTGCGGAAGCGTTGGTTGACAAGCTGAAGATTGTCAGCTTTGAGCCGCCTAGTGCGACCTCTGCAAAGGCTGCAACGTTTACCATTACGTTTGCAAGCGAAGTACCCACAGAAAGCCTCGCGGCTGGCACATCACTTTGGGTACGAATTGGCGGTGACGATAATGCAATAATTAAGCTCACCCTTGAAAGTTCTGTTTCAACGGGAGCAAAATTTGCGGCGTTGTTCAACGGTGCCGGCTTTACAAAGAACGGCAAAAACTATTTGGGTTCAGTTAAGGGGGCAACAGTGACCTTTACCGCAACCGCAGCCGGAGAAGCTGACACGATCCCCAAAAAGGTAAATGTCTATACCAACGAACAAATGAGTGAGGAACTCAGCATTTCACTGACCTCGGAGTTTGTCAATGGATCTAATGCAAAGTCCGCACCCGAAAACTTCATTGAGGCTATTCAGACCTTCCAGAAGGATATTGACGATGATTGGTATTACTTTATGACTGATAGGGACGAGGACGATTATATCACGGCTCTTGCAAAATTTGCGGAGGCTAGTGAGCCTACTGAGGCAGAGCTTGACTCTGGTGTCGAGGATCACCGCAAGTTCTATATGGGGCAGACCTCGAACAAGAATTTTGCGTCTACCACAGCCCGTGCTGCGGTTATCTATACAGACGCTGAATTTATCAACGAGGAACCGGACGCTTCTTACACAGGTAACGTAGCGCCGTTTTATCCGAATAACGTAACGTGGAAGTTCAAGCGTCCTCAGAACGGTAATGCTCCTGTGAGTGACGGCGCGAAGCTGATTTCTCTTCCGCAGCTTACAGAAGGAGAACGTAATCAGCTTCTGGATAATCACGTTAATTTCCTCACTGAGGAGTATAAGCACCAGTACGTTAAGGACGGAACCTGCCTTGATGGTGAATTCATTGATGTAGTCCTCGGCGGCGATTGGATTGCTAAGCGTATGCGTGATTTGCTGTATGACATTTTACTTTCCAACGCAAACATCAACTACGATGACGCAGGATTTGGTCTTGTATCGACCGCGGTATTGCAGGCACTCGCCGAAGCGGTTGATTACAATATCATTGCTCGTGACGCGGAGAGCAAAACGGGAATTTTCAGCATAACCATTCCGAAGTATGAGGAAAGCACTGAAGAACAGCGTAGAAACAGAGTAATGCCCGATATTACCTGGGAAGCGCAGCTTGCGGGTGCGATCCACCAAGTAAAAACTAAGGGCGTTCTTAGAGCGTCACTGTAAAGGAGGAGAATAATCTATGTTAAAGACATACGATCCGCAGAAGGTCAACATCGCGTTTAACAACAGGCAGCTCCGTATGTTCGGAGATAGCTTGTTCACACTTGCTCGTGACGAAGCAAACGTGACGCTGAAGAAAGGTGTTAAAGGCGATAGTACCTACATTATCAACTCGAACAAGGCAGGGAAACTCACTATCACGCTTCAGCAGGAGTCGCCCGATGTTGCTTATATCGAGCAGTGTGCGGAGAAGAACGTGAGAGCAAACCTTGCTATAACAGACGCAAACGACAGCGGCTCTATACTGTTCGCACAGGACGTTATGATAGAGAAGCTCCCCGATAGAGCCAGAGGTAAGGACGCGGGCGATGTTTCTGTCGTGTTCCTCATACCCGATATAACGATCTTGTAAATGAAACATTCGCTGAAACATCTCGCCTACTGCGCGTTTTTTAGAAACGAAAGTGGATTTTTAGACGCGAAAAGGGACAAATGTTTCAGATGGCTTTTGTTTCAAAGTTTCGGGGGAATGTTTCAAGAATGTTTCACCCCAAATCCGCTTTATAAGTAGCTTTATAGCTATTATGAAACTTTGAAACATCTTTATCTTTATAATGTAAAAAGTGAAGATATAGAGAGTATAGCTCGTTCATAACACGCCTAATTCGCCTAATTCGTGCGTCACATACGCGCGCGTGTGCAAGGGTTGTGTCAGCCTACTTGAGAAAGGATTTGTTACTATGGCAAGAACTAAGAATATTTGTGTAAATGGAATTGACATTTCGCTTCAGAGCGTTACCTTTACTTGGTACTCTAATCTGACCGATCTTTACGTCAATCCTGCTAACGGCAGAAAAAACACCGCAAAATACGCGGACGCGCTGATCAAGGGTTGTGTAACCGCTCCTAAGGAGATAGCCGACGGCGGCTTGAAGTATTTCGACGAGCAGGACGATCTTGTAACACCGGGAGAGCTGGTGCGCGAGATCGAGAACTTTCTTAGCGAACGAAATCAGTCTGAAAGCAGCAAAAAAGAGAGCGCAACAAAATGAGCGCTTCTGGCGCCTTGCTTTCAGTATGGGCGGCGTCAGCTACTCGGAATTAAAGGAAATGGATCTATACGAGTTTTCTGAAACCGAGCAAGCGCGTTTGCTGTGGCAGAACACTTGGTCAAAAGAAAAATGATGTACTGAAAGGAGGGGTGATTTGTGGAAGAGTCTCGCAGTTTGTCGTATAGCATAGAATTTCCGTCCAATGCTGAACAAGCAGAAGCCGGTGTGCGAAGTCTTACAAGCAGTCTCGGAAATCTTCAAAACGAGATAAATGGAACAGAACAGGATTTCAACGGTTTGCAGGGCGGAGTGCAGGACGCGTCTGATGATCTGGGCAATTTAAGTTCAGAAGTGCGCGAAACAGTGAGCAATCTTGGCGGGTTGCAATCAGAAGCGAGTGACGCGGCAGATAGTCTTGATGATATTCAAGACGCGGCGGGAGATACTGCTGACAGCCTTGATGATCTTCAAGACGAAGCTAGCAGTATGGGATCCGCCTTTCGCAAATCATTCCTCAATGGTATTGACAGCGGCAACACCTTCGCCTCGTCATTAAAGCAGGGTTTAGGTGGTGCGCTTACATACGTTGGTGGTAAAGCCAGCGATTTTAGGGAGAACTTTTCTAAGACTGTTTCAAGTATCGGAAACGGTCTGGCTCACCCCATTCAGACAATAAAGGGCGGTCTTGGAAACGCCCTGCAAAATGCAAAAAACCGATTTATAGATATGGCGCGTGGCGCTGAAAAAGCGGAAGAAGAAACTGATAACCTGGGAGAAACCGCAGATGGCACCAAAAAAGACGTAGATGATCTCGGTGATAGCGCTGAAAAATCGGGTGGAAAATTTGAAAAATTCGGCGGTATTATAAAGGGCATAGGTGTCGCTCTTGTTGCCGCGACAACAGCCATAGGAGCCTTTGCTGCTTCTTCGGTAAATACCGGTATGGCTTTTGACTCGTCAATGTCGCAGGTTGCGGCAACGATGGGATATACCGTTGAGGAACTGCATACCGCAGGATCCGAGGCGAATGAAACTTACAATGAGTTACGCGAGTTTGCAATGGAAATGGGTTCATCGACAGCCTTTTCCGCTTCGCAAGCTGCGGACGCTCTTAATTATATGGCACTAGCCGGATACGATGCTGATAAATCAATGGCTATGCTGCCAAACGTCCTTAACCTCGCGGCAGCAGGCGGAATGGAACTTGCTACTGCGTCGGATATGGTAACAGACGCTCAGTCGGCTCTGGGGTTGACAATGGACGAAACCACAGAACTTGTCGATAAAATGGCAAAAACGTCCTCGAAGTCCAACACCAGCGTATCACAACTTGGTGAAGCCATTTTAACGATAGGCGGCACAGCAAAAAATCTTGCTGATAATGGTGTAAAGGGAGCAGAAGGCGGTACAGCCCTTAGAAATATCGTACTATCCCTGTCTGCACCGACGGACGCTGCCGCCAAGTCAATGGCGAAACTTGGTTTGGAGGTATTTGACGCGGACGGTAATATGCGTCCGTTGAATGATACGTTCAATGATCTTAACGGTATATTGTCTACAATGTCCCAAGAAGAACAGACACAGGTTCTTAATGATCTGTTCAACAAGGTAGACTTGAAATCAGTTAATGCCTTGCTTGCGAACTCCGGTGATAGGTTTGACGAGTTATCTGGGTATATTGATAATGCCACAGGTGCTGCTGCGGCAATGGCAGAAGTTCAGCTTGATAACCTTGAAGGCGATGTTACGATGTTCAAGAGCGCGTTGGAAGGCGCTCAGATTATTGTTTCCGACGGGCTTACACCTACTTTAAGGGAATTTGTTCAGTTTGGCACAAGTTCGATCTCCACGCTGTCCGACGCTTTTAAAGAGGGCGGCTTGTCGGGGGCTATGACAGCTCTCGGAACAATCCTTAGCGACGGTCTCAAAATGATAGTTGATAAGCTGCCATCAATGGTTGACGCGGGTATGCAACTGTTGGGGGCTTTGGGACAGGGGCTGATAGATAACCTACCGATAATAGTTGACGCAGCGCTCCAGATCATTTCGAGTGTGGGTGATGGTATTCTCAAGGCTCTCCCGCAAATAGCAGGAGCAGCGATCACCATAATCTCGACTTTGGCGTCGGGTATAGGCGAGGCTCTGCCTACCTTGATACCTACGGTGATAGATACCGTGCTTACGGTGGTAGACACGCTCATAGAGAATATGCCTCTGCTCATAGATGCAGGAATGCAGCTTCTGAGCGGTTTGACGCAGGGGATCATAGACGCTATCCCACTTTTGGTGGAGCGTCTGCCGGAGCTGATTATTCAGTTCGTGAATTTCCTCACCGAGAACCTGCCGACAATCATTGAACAGGGTTCTCAGCTTATCCTTAATTTGGCAATGGGACTCATAAACGCTATCCCGCTTTTGGTGGCTCAGCTCCCGGCGCTGATTACGAGTATCGTAGGATTTGTAACGGAGAACCTTCCTACGATAATCGAAACAGGAATAAATCTGGTGGTTCAGCTGGGGTTGGGACTTATACAGGCAATACCTCAGCTTGTAGCACAGCTTCCTCAGATTATTTCGGCAATTATAGGCGGTCTCGCAGAATTGCCGGGTATGATGTTGGATATAGGCGGAAACATTGTAAAAGGTTTGTGGGAAGGTATTCAAGGTCTTGCTGGGTGGATATGGGACCAGATCAGTGGTTGGGCTTCGAGTATTTGGGACGGTATATGCGGGTTCTTTGGAATTCATTCTCCGTCCACAGAAATGGCGTGGGTCGGTGAAATGCTGGTAGATGGTCTTGCAGGATCAATTGACCAGAACGGCGGCGAGGCAGTAGACGCAGCGGTTTGTATGGCAGAAGACATTGAGGGTGCCTTTGATGATATGGACACCAGTGTTTCGCCGTCCATAGACAATGTTTCTGACATCAACTATAATGTCAAGCCGATTGTGGAGGACTTCAATCCGCCAGACGTATCAGCCGCAGCAATTTATGGCAACGAGTTGGAAGATACGACAGCTACAGTTGCCGCTGGGGCTGAAGCTGCACCGAGTAATACCGATAGCACTAACGAAGATATTACAGTAGTTTTTTCGCCGAACATTACGATCAACGTAAGCGAAGATATGAGCAGCGAAGGTATAGAAAATATGAGCGACGCTCTACGCGAAACGGTTCGGCAGCTTTATCTGGAGTTTAGAGAAGAAGAACTTGAACGTATGGCATTGAAACAGCAGTACGCATTTTGATAGGAGGTGCTGAGATGGCATATACACTTTCGAGCCAGAAAGGAACGATACGTTTTATCCCATCGGAGAACGGATTGATCGAGAAAGAAAGTGAGAGTTATAGCAGCTCTGTGACTTCAAATCCGATTGAAAGTGGTGGAGAGATAAACGATCACGTCAACAATGCGGCTGGTACTCTTAGCATATCTGGTACTATTATTGGCGGTGAGAGCGCGATAAACCTGCTGAAGTCTATGCGAAATTCTCGCGCCATAATGACATATACAGGCGTGACACGTATGAGTAACCTTGTATTTACGAGTTTGAAATTTGATCGTAGCTATAAGAATAGCAACGGAGCTTCATTCTCGGCTTCTTTTAGGCAGGTGCAGATAACAGCAGCGGGGTATGTGTCAATGGACTGAAACGAGCCTATGACTAGCCAAGATACCGGTAAAAGCTTGAACGGACAGTTATCAAAAACAGTAAATGCAGGGCTAACTACTGTTTCGGTAGAGTCCGTAAGTTCGTCAAGCGGGGATAGGTATAACGAAGCATATACGCACCAGAGCAGCGCGGCACCTACTACCAGATCTACTGAAAGCTATAATGGCTTAGCGTCGTAATGAAGGGACTGTGCAGGTATGGCTTTACAATTGATGGACCTTAACCAGGATATTGAGTACATAAACGTTGATGTTTCGCGTGTGCCGTATTCATTCTCGGTTAAGTTGATAGATAAGACCTTTACGTTCACAGTGAAGTATAATGCCGAAGGAAAATTCTTCACCATAGATCTATTTGACATAAACGGAAACGTTCTTGTATTTGGCGAGATAGTCAGATACGGACGCCCTCTGTTCAATGTCGTTGAAGATGAACGTTTTCCCATACCAGTAATCATACCGGTCTGTATAACAGGCGATGACATTTCAGAGGTAACGTATGAGAATTTTGGTCGAGAGGTTAAATTATACCTGTATGAAAGGCGGATAAGTTGATATGGCTTTTTGGATAAGAGACGCCACGCTGGTAATCGGAAACAATAAGTACACGCTTGATGGCTTGGATTTTTCATTTGAAATTCCGTTTGAGGATAGTGATGAACCGCCTGTTGCTACGGTAAAGGTTACGAACCTTTCTCCGAACACTCGTGCGAATATCAAGAAGAATGATCCCATTGTGCTTAATGCGGGGTACGTTGGCGACGTGGGTTGTATTCTGGTTGGCAAAGTGGTAGGACTTAAACATAAGCATTCCAACGTTGATTGGGAGTCAACTTTGACAATTCAGCCCTGCGCTGACGAGATTTTAGGTAGTCTGATAAATAAGACCTACTCTGAGAATATCAAGGCTTCAGCTATCGTCCGTGATTTGCTGAACATATTCGGCGTTGAGGTGGCAAAGTGTGAGTTGTCTAACGATATAACTTACCCTCGCGGGAGAGTATGCCGAGGAATACTGAAACAGGTTCTCACTGAAATTGTAGTGAGCGAGTGTAAGAGCCGTCTGATTATTCGGGCAACAGGACAGATCTACATAACAAAAGCTGATGATAGCATAGATAACGGTTTCTTGCTCACACCGGCAAACGGCTTGCTTAATGCAGACGAGGAAAAGGTTGCAATACCATTTGAAACAGCGGCAAATTCACAAACTACCGGCGAGGCTCGTGATGAAGATTTGATTTCGAGGTCCTGCCTGTTACAGTATAGAGTAGCTACCGCAGAAACCGTGAAAATTCAGTCGAAGGATCTCAATGGTAAATTCCTTGTGGCAAAGGGCAAGCATAGCGGAAGTCGTTCCGGAGATTGGAAAACCGAAATGGAATTAAAGCCTATTTCAATGAGCGCGGGGTCGGGATCGCCGAGTGGCGGTGTTGCGGGCAGCGGCAACGGCACAGGCAGTGAAAATAGCGACGGCAGCGACGTCAGCGGTAAAAATGGATCGTATGCGATTGGAGATGTTGTCAACTTTATCGGTTCGAGGCATTACGTCAGCAGTACGAGTGATACAGGGTACAGTTGTAAACCAGGTGAAGCGAAGATTACTCTGCTTGCTTCTGGAGCAGCTCACCCGTATCATCTGGTGTATACAAATGGTAGCCGTTCAACTGTTTACGGTTGGGTGAACAAGGAAGATATTAAGGGCTAAAAGCAACAGAGGTGCGAGATGTCGGATATAAACAGTTACAATTACGAGCAGACTCACGACAGAAAACTTGCGAATTCAATTTGCGTTGCTGCGATTGCACAGGTGATAGCGTTTGATCCGGAAAAAATGACGGTCAATGTTCAGCCAATGTCGAAAAGCCTTCAAAATGGTAAGTACGAAAGCCAGCCGCCTATTTTGAAAGTGCCGATCGTGTGTATGCGCTGCGGCGGGTTTATCCTCAGACCGTGGATAAAAGTAGGAGACACGGGTCTGGTCGTTTATCTTGACCACGATATGGATAGTACAGTTACGAGTGGAAAAGAGGCTAAACCTCTGACCGAGCGAAATCACGCGACAAGCGATGCTGTGTTTGTCGGTGGTATCGTATCGGGCAGTTACTCAGTAAAAGGACTTCCGGACGAAAGTCACGTTATGGCAAAGGACGACGGCAGTATCTTTGTGGCGGTAACACCAGATAAGGTGGTAATAAAGAACCAAAGTACAACAGCCGAATTTATGGCTGACAAAATAGAGATGAATACCACAGACGTGACGATCAACGCCAGCGGGACAGTTACAATAAAAGGCGCGGTTGTCAACATCAATTAGGAGGCTTGCAATATGCCGTCTGCTACGAGATTAAACGATTGCTGCACAGGACACGACGCTTGCGGTGCTGCGCCGTTGGTGGAATGCAGTCCGAACGTAAATATAAACGGAAAAGGTGCGGGTCGTTTGGGTGATCATTATGCAGCTCACGGTTGCATAGTTCACCCCGCGCACCAGGATGTGATAGCCGCAGGAAGTTCAACGGTTTTTATAAATGGGCAGCCTGCTGCGAGGATTGGAGACGCAGTTTCAATCGGCGGAAGTGTTAAAGGTGGAAGCGATGACGTGTTCATTGGAGGGTGAGAGTTCGGTATGGATAATATGACTTTGAAAATTGATCCGGAAACTCGTGATTTGGTTTTTGATGACGAGGGTTCGTTTCAAAAGATCTATGGAGAAGATACGATTATCCAGAATGTGCGGAATACCCTTTTGACGTGGAAGGCTGAGTTTTTTGCTGATGAAACGCACGGGACAGATTATGAACGAATTCTCGGTAAAAACCAGAACGATATTGAGGACGGCGAGATAGAAGAAGTTATACGAGAGGCAATATTTCAAGAGCCATCTGTTGAACGTATAGACAGCCTTAAATTCTCATATGAGAACAGGGCGGTTACTGTGACTATTTCCGCTACTCTTGAAAACAATGAAACCATAAAGCTGGAGGTGACGGTATAATGGCAAAAGCAACGGATTGGGGGCTTACTGACGCTGGTTTTAGGCGACCGACGTATGCAGAATTGCTTGACTCGTTGGAGTATAAAGCAAGAGAGCTGTTTGGTGCTAAGGCAAATCTTACGGTTCGCTCCCCTCTCGGAATTTTTCTCCGCATATTTGCTTGGGTTCTCAACTTGTTATTTTCGACGATAGAAGATGTGTATAATAGCCGCTTTATTGATACCGCTGTCGGTTCGAGCTTGTATAACTTAGGACGTGCAATAGGATTGCAGCTCTTAGGGGCGCAAAAATCGGTGGGCTATCTGAGATTTGAAGGCGATGATGGTGTGTTTGTTCCCGAAGGTTTCCTCGCAGAAACAACGGCGGGAATACAGTATGTTACGATCAAATCCGGGGTAATTCAAAACGGCTTTATTGTGCTTCCTGCAACCGCGGCTATTTCTGGTCCTAGTGGCAATACCGCAGAGCATACGATAAGCACGATCACAAATCCGAAGTCTGGCATTACCGCTGTCACAAATGAACAGCCTTTTGAGGGCGGTAGAAACACCGAAACTGACGCAGAATTTAGAGAGCGGTATTACCTTTCTGTTGATTTTGCGGGTGGTGTAAATATTGACGCGATTGTTGCCGAGATATACGAAAGTGTTGAGGCGGTCATAGCGGTAACGGGAGAAGAAAACTGCTCTGATTTTCAGAGCGCAAACGGACTTCCGCCGCATTCCATAGAAATAGTTGCTTACGGTGGGCTTGATGAAAAAATTGCAGCAGCTATTCTCAAACGAAAAGCGGCAGGAATACAGACGTATGGAAACGTTACTATTCCTGTTGTCAGTGCTTCGGGACAGATCTATGACGTTAGTTTTAGCAGACCTACGCCGGTAAATGTTTGGGTACGGATAACAAAGCTAGTTACGGATAGCCATTTTCCTTTGGACGGTCTGGAACAGATAAAGCAAAATCTTGTTTCGTATATCGGTGGTAACACACAGACGGGTTTGAATATAGGTCAACCGGTTATTTGTGTTGCCTTGCCGACTGAGGTTTTTAGAGTTCCGGGAGTAGTTGATTTTACGCTACAAATCAGCTCCGATGGAGAGCATTATAGCTGGAATAACGTTGAGATCGCCGCGCGTGAAAAAGCGGTAATCGAGGAAAGTATGGTGGATATTGTATGAGGAATTATTTATCAGAAATGCTCGACGCTTTAACAAGTGCGTATACACGAAAAGACAGGAATGCGAGTAAGTTCAAACGTCCGACAGAAACCAACATCGGCAAGCTGTTCTCGGTTTTAGCTTGGGGCTTAGACTCGGTACAGGCACAGGCTGAAACAGTTAAATTATGGGACAATATTGATCTGGCTCGTGGCTCAGTCCTTGATAGATATGGAACGAATTTCGGCGTTAATCGTTTAGGAGCCGATGATGAATTTTACCGACTGTTAATTAAGGTAAAAATGCTCTCGCAGTTATCCGGTGGCGATATAGAAACCGTAGCAAATGCCGCAGCGACGCTTCTGGAAATACCTGCTGAAAAGATCACCCTGCGTGAACTTTTCCCTGCAAAGGTTTGTTTGGACGTAAAAGAGGCAGATTTGTCAGCTGAAACGCTGGAAATGATAGTGGACATCGCCGCAATGATAAAACGTATACTTGCCGCAGGAGTAGAGTTGATACCTACTTTGCAGAATTATATAGGCACAAAAGGGAACGTTGTTGTTCAAAGTGGCTTGTTTGAATTGAGCCAAATAGAGTTTACACTTCCCGACGCGAGGCGAACGTTTTCCAGCGAAACACAGGTCCGAAACGCGGCTGTTTTGCACGATAACCTTCTTGTCGAACCTCCAAATCCTAAACGGCAAGTATTTAGCAGATCGTGTTTCACGGCATTTGTCGTTGTTGAACACACGCGAATGACTATTAAACCAGCTTACTGAGGAAGGAGAAGGAAAAATGCCTGTAATTTATGAAGACGGTAATTATTTAACAGAGCAAGGTCGCGCTCTAATCGCCAAGAGTCTGGCGTCCCAAACAAAGATCGAGTTTACCCGTGCTACGATAGGTTCGGGGACTATCCCCGAAGGGATCGCGCCGAAAGAAATGACGGACTTGGTTCACTACGAGGCTGACGGTGTTATCTCGGAAGTCAACTCCCCCGCAGCCGGTGAGGCTCAGCTTGTTTTTCAAGTATTCAGCAAAGACGTTTCTCAAGGCTTTTTGGCAACAGAAGCGGCTATCTGGGCAAATGATCCGGACAAAGGAGAGATACTGTATACCTACATTGTTATTGCGTCAAATCCCGAATGGATACGCGCTTCGAGCGATCCCGTACAGAAGTATGCGGAATTTACTTGTATCAGTATTGTAGGCGCGCCTGAAGTTGATATGACGGTGGTAAACCCCGAAGCGATAGCAACGTTAGGTATTGTCAACAAAAGGCTCTCAGCTTTTGTGGAGCTTTCTGAAAATGAAACCCCGAAAGAGGACACAAGAGTTCATTTGTTCGTCGTTGAAAAGATCATAAATTGGTTTAAGGCGAACAAAGCAGATAATTCAGAGAGCGCTCAGCTTCTGTTTGATAACGGGCAGTCAGCTGACGGTGCCGCGCAACTTGATGACGGAAACATTGTCCCGTTGCGTATAATTCCGGAAAACAACGGTAAATAGCCGATGTTTAATACTATAAACCCATTTTAAGAAAGGTGGAATTTATTATGGCAGAAAAGAATTTTGTACAGGTAGGCTACAAGCAGGGAGAAAGTTTTGTCCCCTGTAACCTGCGTGCGGGTGATGTTGCGGCATCTAACGGTACAACCGTAGAGGCACACATTACGAATGGAGGTATTCACCTCTCTACGGAGCAGGCTAACTTGATTTCGGGTGCTATTCAGTCCTCGGAAAAGGGTGTTGCTGCCGGTGTCGCAACTCTCGGCGCAGATGGTAAGATCCCCGCTAGTCAGCTTGATCTCGCGAAGTATCAGACTTCCGCAAATGTTGCTAATTACGACGAGTTGCTTGCTCTCACCGCGACGGAAGCGCCTGTCAACAGCTATGTGTTCGTTGCAGACGCAACAGGCGATACGACCGTAACAGAGGGCTGGGCGGCATATCGCCGTGTTGCAACAGCAGGTACAGCAGCTGATTGGTGCAAGGTTTCCGAAGGTGAGTCGCTTGACATTGTAATTCCCGATTACAATGAAAGCATTCAGAACGCCGCCACAGAAGCCGCAAAGCTTGATTTTGCATACTGTACGAGCGAGGCTGATATGGCTACTAAAAATCTCCGCGAAGGTGCGTTGGTTCTTATGGCTGTTGAGAACTAAGAGATCTAATGCCCGAAAAATTCTGTAAGAAAGGAGAAAAGTAATGGGCAATTTACGAAATGTGTTTGTTGCTGAGAAGCGTATCTACGATGATCCCGAACACCCCGCAGGTAGTCCTTATGATGTGGCGCTTCCGATTACAAGCACCACAGCTGTTTTAAACCCGGAAACGGGCGAAAAGTTAAGTACCACGCTTGCTAACCACGCTACGGGCATTTCACAGGCGCTTACCGCAGCAGAAAATGCGGCAATAGCGGCACAAAATGCCCAGAAAGCAGCCGACGGAGCTTTGGAACAGCTTACTAAAGTAGCGAACACGCTTGGCGCGGTACCGTCCCAAAATGGCGCATTAACCTATAACGGCAGTACGCAGTCGCCTCAATGGAACAACTACGACAGTACAAAAATGACGCTCGGTGGAGTTACTTCGGGGGTCAACGCCGGAACTTATACGGCAACGTTCACTCCGAAAAGCGGCTATGTCTGGGCAGACGGAAAATCAAACGCTGTTAGTGTACAGTGGACGATAGGCAGACAGGCAATTGCAACTGTTCCTTCACAGAGCGCAGCGCTGACCTATTCGGGTTCAGAACAGGCTCCTACCTGGAGCAACTATGACACCGCAAAAATGACAGTTGGAGGAACTGTTAAAGGAACAAACGCGGGTAGCTATAATGCTCAGTTTACGCCAACCGCAAATTATAGGTGGTCGGACGGAACCACCACCGCGAAGCCTGTGGTATGGTCTATCGGCAGGGCTGCTATCACGTCTGATCCTGCACAGAGTGGTGCGCTCACCTATACAGGAAGCGCACAGTCTCCCACTTGGAGCAATTATGACTCGGCAAAGCTCACAATAGGCGGTACAAAAAGCAGTACAAACGCGGGTACCTTTACAGCGACATTTACTCCGACATCAAATTATTGCTGGAGCAATGGCAGTACGAACGCGAAGAATATTACTTGGACTATGGCAAAAGCAGCAGGAAGTCTTTCGTTAAGTCCTGCAAGTGTAACGCTGAATACGAGCAACCTCACTAAGACAGTCACGGTTACGAGAGCCGGAAACGGCGCTATTACAGCAAGATCAAGTAATACTAAGGTGGCTACGGTGTCTGTTAGCGGTACGACGCTTACCATAACCCACGTTAATCAGACATCGGGAACCGCAAACATCACGGTAAGCGTTGCAGAAGGAACTAACCATACGGCTCCTGCGGACAAGGTCTGCAAGGTC
This sequence comes from uncultured Ruminococcus sp., assembly GCA_964414395.1. GTDB lineage: Bacteria > Bacillota > Clostridia > Oscillospirales > Ruminococcaceae > CAG-115. The sequence goes on along the minus strand of CAYPWI010000002.1, from coordinate 4,865 downwards.
ACGGCGTCATATCTGCCGGCGAAAGCCACGCTTAACTCGATGTCGTGGGCTGATATAAACACGATATGCCAGGCTGGAAAGGCTGCTGAATATTGGAGCGTTGGCGATACCAAGAATGTGACGCTTACGACTGGCGAAGAGATAACGGTTAGAATTGAAGATTTTAACCACGATACTTTGGCTTCTGGTGGCAAGGCTCCTGTGACATTCGGTATGGTGGACTGCTTGAATACTACGTATAATATGAACAGTTCAAATACGAATAGCGGCGGTTGGGGATCATCAGCAATGAGGTCCTATATGAGTACGCTGCTCGATCAGTTTCCAAGCGATCTCAAAGGTGTGATTAAGTCGGTTACAAAGACGACAAGCGCCGGAAATAATTCGTCATCGCTTACGACCACGAACGACAAGCTGTGGCTGTTTTCGTATACAGAGGTAAACTTCGATACGAATACGAGTTATTCTCCCGGTGGTGAGGGTACGGCATATCCGCTGTTCGTAAGCAATACCTCGCGTGTGAAAAAAGTGAACGGCTCTGCGTACCGCTGGTGGCTCCGCTCTCCTTATGCTGCGTACGCTACGAGCTTCTGCTCTGTGGGCAACTACGGCAACGCCAACACCCACAGCGCCAGCGACGCGTATGGTGTCGCGGTCGGCTTTTGTCTTTAATCTTAAATCTCGCATATCCCGCCCCCGCTTGCGGGGGCGGTTGAAGGAGGTGTACAGTAATGTCTGTACTTAAATCTCAGCGCGGACAAAGTGGTGTTCAGTTCTTAGATACAGCATACGATCTTCACGTTATGTCTATTCGGAACTGTTTGAAAATCCCGAAGCGGCTCACATTTTACCTGTCAACAGATATTGTGAGAGCTGCCTCGGATTGTCACAGCTATGTCAAGTCGGCGAATTCGATATTTCCGACAAACCAACACGAAGCGCAACTTAGACGTGATTTTTTAACAAAAGCGAACTGTTCTGTACAGGCTCTGTATGCGCTGCTTGATATTCTTTGGGGCTTTCACGCCGAAGGAATAACAGAGCATACTATGGAGATTTGGATAGACACAGCTGCGAAAGAAGCAAAGTTAATCGCAGGAATTAAAGAGGCAGATAGGAAACGCTTTGCAAATCTTCCTCCTTAGTTTTTGAATATTCGGTTATAGGCTGATAACTGTTCCGCTTGTTGCATTGCTCAGCGAACAACTGGTGGCTCCGCTCTCCTTATGCTACGAACACTACGAACTTCTGCAATGTGAACAACAACGGCAACGCCAACAACAACAACGCCAGCAACACGAATGGTGTCGCGGTCGGATTGCGTGAAAGCCAGACAAAGTAACCGTAAAGGCGAAATCAGTGCGCGCGCGAAAGGAGACTATAACCGTTCCCGAAAGGGATAAATGTGAGCCTTGACGCGGACTGTCGGACGCTTCTTGCATAGACGGGTATCACACTAACCGTTTTTATGGCAGAGTCGCAAAGCAGTGTAGACGTGTGCCTACAAGATCACTGTGCGAGGTGAGTTATTTTGACGAGTAAAGAGCGACACGAAGCTCGTTATCAACGCCGTCGCGCTGCGCGATTGGAGCGTATCGCGGCAAGAAACAAATCTTTAGAAGAAGTGTTTACTTTTTCTAATCTCTATAAGGGTTATCTTGCAAGCCGAAACGGTGTAATGTGGAAGGCTTCCACTCAGACCTACAAGGCTTTTGCATTAGTCAATGTGAGGAAAGCCCAGAAAGATGTCCTCAATGGTACTTGGAAAAGCAAAGGCTTTATCGAGTTTGATTTGATGGATCGAGGAAAATTGCGTCACATTCGGTCAGTACATATTTCAGAACGGGTGGTTCAACACGTTTTATGTGACCGACTTCTCACGCCTGTACTTACTCCGTCTTTGATCTACGATAATTCGGGATCAATTTCCGGCAAAGGAATGGACTTTGCACTTAAAAGATGTTCAAGACATCTGCGAGAACAGGTACGAAAACACGGGCGAGAGTTGTATGTTCTCACTTATGATTTTTCGGGCTACTTTGACAGTGTAAGGCACGATATGGCTCTCGATCTCATAAAGAGGTATGTACTTGATCCTCGGCTTGTAACGATAACAAAACAGTTTGTGGACGCGTTTGGAAATATAGGCTTGGGTCTGGGTTCGCAGGTATCTCAGAACATAGCCACATCGTTTCCGAACCCGATAGACCATATGTTTAAAGAGGAACTTGGGGTTAGAGCTTACGCAAGGTATATGGACGACGGATACGCGATCCACCCCGATAAAAGTTATCTCGAACATTGCCTTGTTAGACTTCGTGAGGAATGTAAAAAACTCGGTCTGAAACTCAATGAGAAAAAGACTCGTATTCGCAAAATCACGCAAGGCTTTACGTTCCTAAAAATACGCTACACTGTTACCCCAACAGGACGCGTTTTACGGCGGGTATGCCGTAAGAGCGTAACTCGCAGCCGCAGAAAAATGAAGAGGCTTGTTGGCTTATATCGTTCGGGTATCATCACCCTTGAAGATATTCGGGCAGCTAAGGACAGCTTAATAGGGCATTTGAAGCGCGGCGCGAATTACTATGCTCGAAAACAACTGCAAAACACATATCAAGAACTGCTAAAGGAGGCGGTCAAATGTTCGTAATCTCAAACAAAGATGGCGAGATTGTTTATGCTTGTGAGAGCATACAGTACGCCAGAACGCAAACAAACGGTACGATTATCCTGTCTACCCTCAAAGAGGCAACGACAGCATATTGTAGCGAAAATGACACATTCTACGCTGTTCGCGAGACGATCCCCGGAGAGCCGGTTTATCAGATCACCGAGGTTGAGAACGTACCGGAGAATATCGAGTACGCTGCCTGGAAACTCGAAGATGGCGAGATAAGCGTTGATATTGAAAAACTTCGTGCGTCGCGTCTTGCTGAGGTAAGCAAGGCTTGTGAAAAAGCGATATACGCAGGTTTGGATATTGAGACTTCTAAGGGTACGGAGCATTTCGCGCTCACCATAAACGACCAAACCAACATCAGCAATTTGTCGTTGGCGGCTCAGAGTGGCGAAACTGTTCTTTATCACGCCGACGGTGAACTCTGTCGTACTTTCTCGTCCGAGGAAATGACAGCGGTTGCTGCTGCTGCGGTTAAGCATAAAACATACCAGACCACGCTCTGCAACCACCTTAACACTTGGATAAGAAGGGCGGAAACGGTTGAGGAATTGTCAACGATCCACTATGATACGCAGCTCCCGGAGGATCTCGCAAAGAGTATGGCTAAGTTGCTTAACATAGAGGCATAACAGGAGGTCGAGCTAAATGGACAGAATATTGAAGGCAGCAACGATCTGGTTGTGGGGAGGTTTCCTATACTATGTTATAGAGGTTCTGTGGCGGGGATATAGCCACCCTGCGATGTTTATTGTGGGTGGGTTATGCTTCTTTTATATCGGCGAAATCAACAATGTTTTTCCGTGGAGTTTGGGGCTGTTATGGCAGTCGCTGATTGGCGGAGCGATAATTACCGCTACGGAGTTTCTAAGCGGCTGTATTCTGAACCTGTGGCTCGATCTCAACATCTGGGATTATAGTGAACTTCCGCTGAATTTTCTGGGGCAGATATGCCTACCGTTTTGTGGACTCTGGGTCATTCTTTCAGCGTTTGCAATATGGCTCGACGATTATTTGCGGTATAAGCTGTTTGGTGAGGATAAGCCTCATTACAAATTTATCTGAAAGGAGCGCGCAAAAAAAAATGGCGGAAGAATTTGTTGTAACTTCGGTCTGTGAAGAACGTTGCAGGCGGCTTGAAGAGGAAGACAAGCGTCAGAACGAGCGCATAAAGGTGCTTGAAACCAGCGTCGGAGAGATACACCGTCTGACGATCTCAACGGAAAAACTCGCGACATCTATGGAACAGATGCTTGTTGAGCAGAAAGAGCAAGGTGGGCGTATTTCCAAGCTCGAAGAACGCGACGGTAAGATGTGGCGAAAAGTTGTTGGGTACGTTATAACAACGGTTATCGGCGTAGCACTCGGCATCATTTTTACGCATCTTGGATTGCAGTAGGAGGCGGGTTAATATGGCAGCAAAGAAAGTAGCAAAAAAGAAAGCGGAGAAGATCACAGCAAGTAAGAAAATCATCATCGCGAGTTACGTTATCGGCGCTATACTTACCGGTGTTACTGTAACCGGAGCCTTTTTGGGGTTCGATGTTTCCACTATCGGAATGGTAACTACGGCGGCATACGCCGAAATCGCGGCAAGCAACGCCTTTTACTTCTCAAAAGCGAAGAAAGAGAACGTTTTGAAGATTGCGCTGTCTGCAATACAGGACGTTCCCGCTGAAAAGGTGGACGACGTGGTAAAGATGGTTAGTACGATAGGAGGCGTAGTATAGTTATGGATATTACAGCGATTGTAAACGCAGTTATAGCACTGATAGCAGCAATTATTACGGCATTTGTTATCCCGTGGATAAAATCAAGAACGACATCACAGCAACGAGAGGATCTTATCGCCTGGATAAAGATAGCCGTTTCTGCCGCAGAACAGATTTACAAAGGCGAGAAAAGAGGAGAAGAAAAAAAGCAGTTTGTGCTTGACTTTCTCGAAGACAACGGATTTTCTGTTGATGACGATAGCGTTAATGCCGCTATCGAAGCAGCTGTCAAGCAGCTCAACAGTGTAGGCGTTGTCATCTCGTAAAGGAGCGTGATCGTATGAGTACAGCTACGAAATACGTTCCTCGGCTCAGCGCTCCGTCCAAAACAGACAAGCATTGGATCAAATCGACAAAAGGCGGACTAAACATCTGCATTGAAATTAAAAATGGCTCGGTTCTTCCGAACTGCG
>CAYPWI010000001.1:0-41794 GCA_964414395.1 uncultured Ruminococcus sp. | reverse complement strand
TCACCTCATTGGTCTTGAAGTTCCACTCGAAGATGATGTTATCCGACATATCGGAAATGGTCTTGTATCTGTCCTCGCTGACAACGATCTCATCAACGAGGTTGTTGAACGCGCGGGAGAGCTGACCGTATTCGTTGTTGCTGATAGTGCCGATACGCGCCTCATGGTCGCCGCGGCGTATCTTCTCAAGAGTATTCTCGATCTTCGTGAGCGGGCTCGTGATATACCTTGCCGCGAGTATCGCAAACAGCACGCCCAAAGCCCCCAAAGCGATAGCGCCTATGACGATGTACGGGAGCGTCACGCCCGAGAACAGCCCGTTGGGCTTTTCATCGCAGCTCGCGACCGCGATAAGCCCGTTCTCGCCGCCGACTCTTACAGCCGCGCCGATGCTGTCGACATTGTTCAGCTTAAATCTGAACAGCGGCGAAACATTTCCGTCGGTGATAGCCGCGGAATTAACGCCCGTGTATGTACCCTCGAAGTTGGAAAGGAAGCCCATGCCCGTGGACCAATACCCCTTGGAATCCGCTACGGCGATCCTGCCGCCCGCGGCGCTGTTGGAGTCGAACTGCGAATTCCCGATGATCATGGAGAGCAGCGAGCGTCCCGTGGAAATGTTATACGAGATAACGACCAGGCACCCGTTCATGTGCTTCTTGAAGAACATGGTCTTGACACTGCTGAGAGAATCGGCAACGGTGTCGAAGTACAGCACCTCGTCATCATATTCATCGTATTTTTCAAAGCCCTCAAAAACAGTACCCTTATTATCGCCGGCGATGATATTGCCGCTGCCGTCGATGATCCTGATGGACGATATCATGGCGTTGTTATCCTGATACTGCATGATATAATCTTCCACGACCGGCGCGAACGACTTGTTCTGAGTGGCGTAGTTCATATGCTCGTAGCCGGTAAGGCGGTTCATATCGGTCTTGGCGGTATCGAGAACGACCTGCATACCCGAGATCTGGTTCGCCGCCATATCATGGACTTCTTTTTCGTACTGAGCAAGCGAATCGGCTCTCATAAAATAGTCGGATAGACCCACGCGCACGATAAGCGGGATGATAGCGAAGCAAAGAGCCGCTATCAGGAAAATTACTTTCATTTTCATTTTGCTGTTTCCCCATTTCTGAAAGCAGTTTTTAAAAGGCGCGGCGGCTGTATCCCGACCGCGCCGAATAAAGCTTATTTTTATTATATCACAAAAAATCGGATATGTAAACACCCAACATTTATTTTAATGGCTTTTTTTCAATTTTTATGAATTATTCACAAATTAGCAAATTCTATTTTGTGAAAGTTACAGTACCAAAGCAAAAAATTTTTAATAGCCCGACTTTTGCACTTGAATTAAGAAATGATATGTGCTATAATATATGTATATGGAAAAGCGGCGGCTGCACAGATCGTTCCGCGCGGGCGGAAAGCCGTGTTGGACCGCGGCTTGTTATTTATTTATCCAACGAGGAGAAATATTATGGGAAGTGTTCTTAAGGGAAATCGATACAGATTGGTGGACAACCGCGCTTTTGAACTTCCGCTGTCAGTAAAGTACATACTGCTGAAAGAAGACAACGAGATAGCCGAGTATGAGATATCCGACAACGAAAAGGTAAAATATAAGATAATCACCAAGTACAAGGAGGATATGATAACTCCTATACACAGACCCCTTACCATAAACGACATTCATTATTTCTTCTCCACGCGTGTTTTTCAGGACAAAACGCCGTTCACCCAGACCGAGCTTTCGCTGCTGGGGCTGGAGAAGTACAATGTCTACGATATAATCCGCAAGACGCGCGGCGTTACGCCTTATGATACATACTGGCTGAGATTTGACGGCGACAATTGCGATTACGACAAGGCAAGAGCGGACTGGAACGAGATCATGTCCAAGATCTCCGAGCCCCCCGTTATACCGGGGACCGCTCCTCAGGACATTCCGAAGTCCGACGCCGACATAGGCGAGATACTAAATCAGCATAAGGTCGATATCGCGGCAAAGTTCTCCGAGGACGCACAGGCTCAGGCGGCGGCTTCGGGATCGAGCACCGCGCCCGAACCCGCTCCCGCGCCGGAGTCGAAGATCTCCTCAAACACCATGTCCGAGGATGAGATCGAGGCGCTGCTCATGAAGTCGGGGCTTACAGATCCCACCGACGACGTTTTCCGCGAGATAGAGTCGGACGAGGAAAGCTCTTTGGAAGCGGTCGATGAGATCCCCGCGCAAGCCGTTGTTGAGTCGGTAGAGCCGGCAGAAGAAGCCGCGCCTTCCGGCGGTAAGATGAGCCGGGAAGATATCGAAAAAATGCTGGCGGCTGCGTCAGCTCCCGTTGAGGAAGCGCCCGCGCCCGCCCCGGAACCCGAAGCGCCAAAATCCTCCGGCGGTAAGATGAGCCAGGAAGACATTGAGAAGATGTTGGCGGCTGCGTCAGCTCCCGTTGAGGAAGCTCCCGCTCCCGCCTCGGAACCCGAAGCGCCTAAATCCTCCGGCGGCAAGATGAGCCAGGAGGATATCGAGAAGATGCTGGCGGCTGCGTCAGCTCCCGTTGAGGAAGCTCCCGCGCCCGCACCGGAACCCGAAGCGCCAAAATCCTCCGGCGGCAAGATGAGCCAGGAGGATATCGAGAAGATGTTGGCGGAAACATCCGCGGCGGTACAAGAGCCTATTCTCTCCGAGCCCGTTCAGCAGACGCTCGACGAGCCCGCGCCCGCCGAGGCTCCCAAGCCTGCCGAAGAAGCAAAGCCCTCGGGCGGCAAGATGAGCCAGGCGGATATCGAAGCCCTTCTCAGCGGCATGAAGGACGATGTAAAGTAACGTTTCGCTTCATTATTAAAGGTAAACGACAGGGCTGCCCACTCGGACAGCCCTTCGGCAATTTTCATCTAAAATTCACACGTTTGTTACACTATGATATATTATAAATTATATAATGTAAGAGGTAAAACCAATATGAGAGGAAAATTTATCATGAACATAAATAAGTTAAAAAAGCGCCCAAAAGCCGTTGAGGCTCAGTCCGACGCGAAAAACCTACCCGAAACGATGGACAACGTCCGACAGATGCTCGACAGCAACACCGGTCAGCAGGTAATGGAGCAGATGTTCAAGTTCGTGGAGCTTGAGCACCTCTACGAATCCGCGATACGCGAGGTGAAGACCAAGCTGGAGATACTCGACAGCGAGTTCCGCACGAAATATTCCTACAACCCCATTCATCATATAGAAGACCGCCTGAAATCCCCGCAGAGCATTTTTGAGAAGATGCAGAGAAAAGGTATCCCCATAAGCGCCGAGAGTATGCGCGCGAATATCCTCGACTTCGCGGGAGTGCGCGTGGTATGCAATTACATAGACGACATATACACCGTCGCCGATCTGCTCACGGGGCAGGACGACGTTACCCTTATCAAGCGCAAGGACTACATAACGAACCCCAAATCCAACGGCTACCGCAGCCTTCATCTTGTCATCGAAACGCCAGTTTATCTGTCCGATAAGAAGGAGCTCGTCAATGTCGAGGTGCAGATACGCACCATCGCCATGGACTTCTGGGCGAGCCTCGAGCACGAGCTGAAATACAAGACCGACACCGAGGTCTCCGCCGACCTCGCCGACCAGCTCAAAGAATGTGCCGAGTCCATAGCCGCCATAGACATGAAAATGCAGCAGATAAACAAAACTCTCAAAGAGATCAGCTGATATAAACCAAAGGGGGCTGTGAAAAAACAGCCCCCCTTTTTATATGTGTGAATTATTTGCCGTTCCAGCCGTTGCGCTTGGCGTTCTCCTGGCAAGCGGACTTTTCGTTGTAGCCCTCTGAGGAAGAACCGACGATCTCGCCGTTTACGGCTTTTCTGCGCCAGCGCCACTCGCCGCGCTTGTCCTCGTAGAACTCCCACTTGTCCTTAGCCCACGAGTCCTTGACTTCGCCCTTGAAGTCTGCCCAGCCGTGTCTCGCGGCATTAGCCTCGCAGTCCTTCTTGTCCTTGTAGCCCTCGCAGGACGAGCCTACGATGTTGCCGTTGGAAGCCTTTCTGCGCCAGCGCCATTCACCGCGCTTGTCCTCATAGAACTCCCACTTGTCCTTTGCGCCGGCAGCGCTCTTAGTATCAGCCATTGGTGATTCCTCCTTAAAAATATTCTTAAATCAAATGCTTCCGCTCTTTCCGCTTTCCGAAAGAAAAAGAAAACATTTTATCAACTGAACGATATTAAATATGTACATTTTCTTTTCTTAATTATACCATATATTGTGCAATATGTCAAGCGTTTTTTAAAAATATTGTCGTTATTTGCGGATATAAAGAACGCATCCCTCAAAACGCGCCGCGCCGTATAAATTCGTCATATTGGACAAATGAGTAATTATATTTTTTTATCAAAATATGTTGAAAACTTCCCAAGAATGTGGTATAATTGATATAAGCGACTTTATGCTCTAATTTAACCGACGAAAACGGACAGAAAGGGGGAAGAGCCTATGAATTGCGCGCTGTGGCTGAACAGGCGGAAAATCTACACCGCCGCGGGGATAGCTGATAATCTCGACGTCGCGTCCCTGCGCGGCTACCTGCTCGCGGGAACGCTAATAGATTGGCTGAACGAGCACGGCGGCAAGCGTTACGCCGCAAAGCTCCAAAAGCTCTCCCCCGACGATGAAAAGCTGAACGAGAAAATAGCCGCGATATTCGGCGCGAAGCCCGCGAACTTCAAGGCGCTGAACGGCGGCAGTTCAAACGAAGCAGATTATCCCGCCGCCCAAAACCTCGGCAGCCTTTCCCTGCTCTCGTCCTACCCCATAGGCTCGGCGGGTTCGTATAACTACGCGGCATTGTCCTCTTTCGGCAGCTTCTTCCCGAACAGCTTTTTCTTTGGCGGCTCTTCGCTCAATAATGTCGGCAGCTACACATTCGGCAGCAATATCACCTGGGAACAGTGGCTCGGTCTGCTGTTCGGTCGGGGGAGCTTCTCGCTGACGAGCTATTTATTCGGCAGCGGCGGCTCTTCACAGTGGGAATGGCTCTATCGGCTGTTATTCGGATATGGCAGCTTTTCCGCGAACAGCTTTTCATTCGGAAGCTTTCATGAATGGGAATGGGAGTGGCTTTACCGCCTATTGTTCGGCTATGGCAGCTTCTCCGCGAACAGCTTCACACTCGGAAGCTTTTCACAGTGGGAATGGCTCTACAAGCTGCTTTTCGGATACGGCAGCTTCTCGGCGAACAGCTTCGCGTTCGGTAGTTTCTCACAGTGGGAGTGGCTGTACAAGCTGTTGTTCGGTTACGGCAGCTTCTCCGCGAACAGCTTCACGCTTGGAAGCTTCGGAAGCTTTTGCGGCATAGGTCTTCCACTGCCTCTTCCGATCGACGAATATGATCTTATACTCTTGAAAACGCTGGCGAATTGCCCGCTTGACAGGTTCGGCTACGGCATACACAATATCTGACGAGGCTTGATATGAAACGCATTATCACATTTGTTCTGCTGGGGCTTCTGATATACGCGGGCGGGTTCGTGATCTTCTATTCTTGCCGGGATATTCTGACAAACACGACCGTTCCCGTTGATATAAGGAGCGTACCGCCCGACAGCCTGCACGACGGAATGACGGTCGAGGGGAGCATATATCAGGTGATCGGCAGAGCGGTCTATGCCGAAGCTTATAGTGAGAAGATCGGCAGAGAGATCGATACCGAAACTTACAGGATGATCAGCAGAGCGGTTTATGCCGAAACTTACTGGGATAACTTATTCTCGAAAGGCACGGCGCAGTACTATTACGCTTTTCCGTATGAAGGCTCCGGGAAATTTGTCCTTCTTGCCGTGAGCGACAAGGAAGATCTCGAGGCAATAAAACAGCTGTATACCGAAAAGCCGCATGAGTACGCCGACGGCGCGCCGAAGCTCGATATATACGGCGTGGTCGGGAATATGGAGCCGACGCAAAAGTCGAGCTTGACGGCATATCTCGTCTATAACCCCGAGGTACTGGGTATCGAGAACGGTCTCGATCTGTATTCTCACTTGTACACCATGGAATTATTCGCGAACGCTCATATAGCTCCGTATGTCATCTACATCACGCACCCCAAGGGCGCGGATATTATCCCGCTCATTATAGGTATAGCTATGTGCGCCGCGGGGATAGTTCTTATAATTCTGCTGGTAAAGCGCATAAAAGATGAAAAGGAAAGCTACTAGAACATGAACGCCATTCATATAGCGTCCTCAGCGCCTGCGTTCGCTAAGGGAAAGACCGAGTATTCCGCGGAGGATTTCGACCTCTGGTGTACCGTGCTCTCGGCGCTCTGCTGGAGAAAGTACAACGGTGAGATAACGCTCTGTGCCGACAGCGTTTGCGCGGAATATTACCGCGATATCGGAATATCCAATATCTGGAACGGCATAAACATCTGCATAGCGGACGATCTCGAAGGGATAGACCCGCTGATGTTCTGGGCGGGCGGAAAAATTCTCGCGCTGAGAAGCGTCCAAGCGCCTGTGGCGATGATAGACACGGACTTCATCGTCTGGAAGAAGCTGGAATTTGGCAAGGAGATCATCGCCGCGCATAGAGAAAATATCTCGGACGGGATATATCCGCCCCTGTCGTTCTTCAAGACGAAAAATCATATTATCCCGCCGTTCAGCGAGGAAGTGCTGCCGCTGAACACCGCGTTCTTCTATGTTCCCGACAACGACTTCAAGGAATTCTACACCTCACAAGCGATAGCGTTTATGAAGTCCGCCGAGCGCACACCCGATTTTCTCAAATATATGGTGTTCGCCGAACAGCGCCTTGCCGCTATGTGCGCGGAGTATACGGGAACGCCCGTAAAAACGCTGCTGGATAAGGACGAGCTTTTCCGCCCGCAGAGCGATTTCACGCACCTGTGGGGCGCGAAGCAGGCGATGCGCGATAATCCCGAATGGAAGCGTGATTTTATCGAAAAATGTCACAGCCGCCTGTTCTCGGACTTCAAGGAATACTCATATATCGCGGATATTCTGGACGCACTTTAAATATTGAATAAATCGGCGCAAACCCGCCACAATAATTATCAGCCTTTTCTTTCCGAGCCGCGGGCGGGGAAAGAAAAAAGAAATACGGCATATATTATTGATACGGAGGGCGCTATGATAAATATCCGCGATCTTTGCAAGTTCTACACGGTGGGAGGCGTGACGGTACGCGCGCTGAACGGCGTTTCATTGGATATAGACGACGGGGAATATGTCACGGTCGTGGGAACGTCGGGTTCGGGGAAGTCCACGCTGATGAACATTCTCGGCTGCCTCGATACCCCCACCTCCGGGAGCTATTATCTCGACGGCGAGAACGTGGGCGAGCTGCCCGACAACGCGTTATCCGATATACGGAGCCGCAAGATCGGGTTTATTTTTCAGAGCTTTAATCTCATTCCGGGGCTTACGGCGCTTGAGAATGTGGAGCTGCCGCTGCTGTATCGGAAGGTCCCCAAGAAGAAGCGGAGCGAGGCGGCGCTGAAGGCACTCGAGAGCGTGGGATTATCGGACAGAGCGCTTCACCGCCCGTCGGAATTATCGGGCGGGCAGCAGCAAAGGGTGGCGATAGCGAGGGCGATAGCCGCCGACCCACAGATCATTCTGGCGGACGAACCCTGCGGCAACCTGGACAGCCGCTCGGGTGCGGAGATCCTGGAGATTTTGTCGGGACTGAACAAGAACGGAAAAACAGTCGTGATGATAACGCATAACGAGGACACGGCAAAAAAGGCGCAAAGACTGGTGCGCATTTCCGACGGGGAGTTATCAATTGACAATGTATAATGGATAATGGAGAATTTCGGCGCGCTTTGCGCTATGGCAAAAACAACGCCGTGTAAACGCAGTCGATTCGCGAAAGCGGCTGACGCGGAGTTTTGTAAAAAAAATCAAAAGACCGGGGAGCAGTGAAATTTCAAAACGCCGCTCGCGGCGCGTTCCGCTAACGGCGATGCGAGTGAACCTCGAAGCGCTTTGCGTTTTTGAAATTTCCATTCAGATAGGAGAGTAAAATGGATCTACAGGAAATTATCGATGACAGCAAAAGAATAGTATTTTTCGGCGGCGCGGGAGTATCGACGGAGAGCGGGATCCCCGACTTCCGAAGCGTGGACGGGCTGTATAATCAGAAGTACAAGTTCCCGCCCGAGGAGATCATCTCGCACTCGTTCTTCACGGAAAATACGGAAGAATTCTATCGGTTCTACAAGGACAGAATGATCTTCGCGGACGCTCAGCCCAACGCCGCGCACTTAAAGCTGGCAGAGCTTGAAAAAGCGGGAAAGCTCTCGTGCGTGATAACTCAGAACATCGACGGACTGCATCAGAAAGCGGGAAGCCGCCGCGTTATCGAGCTACACGGCAGCGTTATGCGCAATTACTGCATGAAGTGCCGGGAGTTCTACCCGCTTGAATACATAGTGGAGAATGAGGGCGTGCCTAAGTGCTCAAAGTGCGGCGGTATAGTAAAACCCGACGTGGTGCTGTATGAGGAGAGCCTCAACGGCGACGATATAGACACGGCGATAAAGGAGATCATGACGGCGGACACGCTGATAATAGGCGGAACGTCGCTGGTGGTCTACCCCGCGGCGAGCTTCGTGAATTATTTCAACGGCAAGCATTTGGTGGTAATAAACAAGTCCCCCACCAACGCGGACAAAAACGCCGAATTGGTGATAAGTGACAGTATAGGCAAGGTGCTCGGTGAGATAAAGGTAAATTCTTAACGGCTCACTTCCGAGAGCCACGACAGGAGCAACACAAAGGTGGCGCATCAAATGCGCGTTTCAGCAGGAGCAACACAAAGGTGGCGCATCAAATGCGCGTTTCAGCACGAACAACACAAAAGCGGCGCATTTGATCGCCCCGCAAAAGCATTACATTCCGGTAACTCGTGCAATTCGCAAAAGCGGCTGACGCGGCGTTCCGCGCGCAGCGAAGCGAGCACTAACTTTGCGCTTTGCGAATTTTTTTAATTAAGTTAAAAAAGATCAACGCAATGGAGTGCAGTGAAATTTCAAAACGCCGCTCGCGGCGCGTTTCGCGCGGAGCGAAGCGAAGCGCGGAATGAACCGCGGTTTTGAAATTTCCATTTAAATAAGGAGTTAAGATGGACGTTAAGACTATTGTCTACCGCTGCCCCAACTGCGCGGCGGCGCTGGAATACGACAACGCGCAGGGAAAATTCAGGTGCTTTTTCTGCGACAGCACGTTTACGGACGAAGAGATCCGCGGGATATTCAAGGACGACAACGAGGCGACAGATCTCTCCGCCGACGAGCCCGAGCTTGACGAGGAGCAGAAGCTGACCGAGGAGTTCACGGGGCAGAGCGCGCTTTATTCGTGTCCCAACTGCGGCGCGGGCGTTATCTGCGATTCGCTGACCGCGTCTACAAGATGCCACTTCTGCCACACGCCCGTTATACTCTCGGGGCGGCTGTCGGGAGAATACCGTCCGTCGCTCATAATCCCGTTCTCGACGACCAAGGAGACGGCGGAGCGGAAGTTCGGGGAATATCTTAAAGGAAAATTCCTGCTGCCGCACGGATTCAGGGAAGAAGTAAAGATACAGACGATATCTCCGCTGTATGTTCCGTATTGGCTGCTGAGCGGACTTACAGACTCCTATCTCGGCGCGACGGGAAAGATCGTCAGAAGCTGGACGAGCGGCAATACACGGTACACTCATACAAAGCTGTATAATGTGGAACGCGACGCGGAGTTCGCGTTTATACGCGTGCCCTGCGACGGTTCCAAGCGCATCGACGACAGCCTTATGGAGAGCATCGAGCCGTTCGATTATTCCGAGATCAAGCCGTTTTCGATGTCCTATCTGTCGGGCTGTCCCGCGGAGAAATACGACGTTGACAAGGCGCTCGCCTCTCAGCGCATCGACGAACGCATACATAAGGCGGCGGAGGCGGAGCTTCGGCGCTTGACTTCGGTGTATACATCTTTGGAGAATGTGCGCGTTCAGGTGACATACCGCCAGCAGCAGATAATCTACGCGCTGCTGCCCGTGTGGTTTTTCAATTATACATATAAGGATAAGGACTACTCGTTCGCGATGAACGGGCAGACGGGCACGATGTTCGGAGAGCTTCCCGTCAGCAAGCTGAAAAAATTTCTGTTGGGCGCGGGGATATTCTTAACGGTGTTCATCATCGCTCTGCTGTTGGGAGGTAGCTGCCTTGGTTAAGACAAGAAAATTTTCTCTTATCGCGGCGGCTCTCGTGCTTATGACATTGCTTCTGCCGCTGTTTTCGCTGAATGTCCGCGCCGCGGAAAGCTCGGAGATCATATTGGACACGACCGGCCCTCATGAGATACTGGAGCTGGCGCAGAGCCGCGGCGAAAGATATAAGGCGGCGCTTATCGACGCGGACTTTTATAATTCGGAAAACGGCTGCCTTGCGAATGCCCAGGAAAATCTGCTGCTGAACGAATTGCAGAAAATGGCAGAAAAAATATACTGCAATATCGGGATAATCATAGTACACGATCTGAAAGGATCTACGCCCGAGTATATCATCGAGCAGTTCAAAGCGCGCGAGTTCAGCAGATCTGACAGCCCCGACTGCGCTATATATCTGTTTATGAACGTCCACGACAACGAGGAGTACATAAGTAAAGTCTATTCTGACAATATGCTCTTCGAGGGCTACGCCAAAAACCTTTATTCCAACAAAGGCGCGAAGATCTACAAACACGTTCAGGACGGCTTGAACGGCAGCGGGAAAGGCAACCCCTATTTCACCGCATCGATGAATTTCGGCAGGGCGCTGGTAAAACTTTACAACGACCCCGACGCGGATCTTGACGCTCCCGAAAAAGATCCCGATACCGAAAATCCCGCCGAGAGCAAGCCTCAGACGCCTATACAAACTCCCACGGAATCATACGACCCGTTTGACAGCGTTAAGACCGAGAGACACGTATTTAAGGCGGCGCTGCTGGAGACGGACTTTTTCAGCTCCGAGGACGGCTGCCTTACATCCCAACAGGAAGCGGAGCTTCTGGAGCTTATGTCCGAGACCGCCGACAAGATAAAATGCAATGTCGGCATTATCATCACCAACGAATCTTGGGGAAAAAGCGACACAAGTCTGGTAAGAGAGTTCCACCAAAAGATGTTCGGCGAGTATTCCGACTCGATAACCCTCTTGATGTTCAACTCTCACGGCGCTTCAAAGTACAGTTCGTTCCAAGATCAGATCTATTACACCGACAGGGGTTACGATCTATTCAACAGAAGGCTTGACGATATATACGACCGCCTGTATGTGCCGATAGACAAGGATCCGGACGACTTATTCGGCGCGTGCAAAAGCTTCTGCGCCGCGATAACGTGGTTCGGCTCGGGCTTCGGCGAGTTCCTGACGAGGTTCAACGTCAGTGGAACGTCGATCTTTATGTCGGCGGTGCTGGGCGTTATCGTGAGCCTGATCGCCGTAAAGATCATAACAAAAGGTTACAAAAAGAAAACTCCCATCAGCGCCTCGCACTATATAGACACACACCGCACACGCATAAACCGCCAGGTAGATCAGTTCGTCCGCGAATACACCACCAGCGTGCGCATCCAATCCTCGAGCGGTGGCGGGCATCACGGCGGCGGAGGCGGACACCGCAGCGGAGGCGGCGGAGGTCGTCACAGATAATGAAAGCAGTCATTCAAAGAGTGGAAAGCGCCTCGGTCTCGGTCGAGGGAAAAACTGTCGGCAGCATAAATAAAGGTTTTCTGGTGCTTTTGGGCGTGGTCTCGGAAGATACGGAGCTTGAATGTGAAAAGCTCGCCCAAAAGATGATAGGGCTTCGCATATTCTCTGACGAAAACGGCAAGACCAACCGCTCATTAAAAGATGTGGGCGGAGAACTGCTGATAATCTCACAGTTCACGCTCTGCGCCAACTGCAAACACGGCAACCGCCCCGATTTCCTCAGAGCGAAAGAACCCAAGGAAGCCAACAGACTTTACGAATACTTCCTCGAACTTTGCCAAAAAGAAATACCGCGCACGGAGCGCGGTATTTTCGGAGCGGATATGCGGGTGGAGTTGGTAAACAACGGACCGTTCACCATAATACTCGAGTGCGAAAACGGTATGATCATTTAAATTATCCTTTATGACGGATCGGAGTACCCTTTTCCGATGATATCTTCGACCTTTAAATGCAGGTCATTGAGATATTTTACGGTCTCATCACGATCATGAGCCGTGGAGAGCCTGAGCAGCGACGCGTCGGTGAACAGATACTCGCCGCGCAGTTCTCCGTTGTCGAAAACGCGGATAGAATTGAAATCGGAGTTGTTGTCGGGTCTCACCGCACATTCTGGCTGACTTTCCGATATCCTCTCCACCATTCCGCAAAGACGCTCCGCCGCGTCGCGGCGAACGATCTTAGTGCCGCAAAGGATCTGACCTTTTCGTTTGGGGTCGTCCTTAAAGGACAGAGCCTCAACGAACGTATACCCGTATAACGGGTCAGAAAACCACACCGACCGCTGGAGAGCCTTCGCGGAGAAGATACGATAAAGCCCGTGTTCAAACGCCATTTGCACGAAAAACGTCTGATGATGATCGGCGGGCAGAGAATAGATCTCCATAATAAGCGTTTTGGGATCCGCGATAAAATTGTTCTCCGCAAGCTCGTCCCTCGCCGTATGAACATCCGCGACATACTGATCTCTCCAATCGGGAAATTCCCGAAGGATACGCATTTTACCTTTTCACCCCTTAAAAACAAAATACCTCATTTATATTTTAACATCATTCCCGCGATATGTCAAGGGGTAAATCATTATGAAGGAAGGAAAATTCCCATTGAAGAAGTTCCTGAAAAAATTCTGGGTGTTTATCCCGCTGATATTGGCGGCGGCGATGTATTTCCTACTGCCGCGTTTCCCCGGCTTCACGGAATATGTCTGCTCGCGCGGACTTTTCAAGATCGTTACATACCCCGTGGGTCTTATCACCTCGCTGATACCGATATCATTGACGGAGCTTTCATTGGTGCTGGCGCTGCCTATACTGATTTTCCTCATCGTTCTTCTTATAGTGAAGATGAAGAAGTCTAAAGCGCGCCCGAAAACGCTGCTCGGCGCGGGGAAGATCTTCTGCGGCACGCTCTCGATCGCCTGCCTTATGTATATGATATGCCACGGCGCGAATTATTATCGCTATCCGCTGGAAAAGATTATGAATTTGGATATGTCGCAAAAGAACAACGACGATCTTTACAACGTCTGCGTCATACTCGCCGAGGGAGCGGCGGAAGCACGCGCGGAGCTGAATATTTCCGATGAAGAGGAATTCACGTTCTCCGAGAGCATATTCACCGAGCTCACGCGGACAGGCAGCGGCTACGACAATATCACGGACGAATATCCGTTTTTGAAAACGATCATTTTCAGGCAGAAGCCCGTGATGCTGTCGGAAGCGTGGTCGTATACGGGAATAGTCGGGATGTACTTCCCGTTCTTCGCGGAATGTAATATCAACACCGCCCAGCCCGACTACGGCATACCGTTCACAGCGTCGCACGAGAGCGCCCACTCAAGAGGGATAGCTTTCGAGAACGAGTGCAACTTCCTGGCGTTCCTCTCCTGCGTAAACAGCGAATACCCCGAGTTTCGCTACTCGGGGTATATGGAAGCACTCACGTTCTGTTCCAATGAGCTTTACGGCGCGGATCATTCCTTGTGGGAACAAACGCAGCAGTACATCACAAACGGTATGCGGCTCGACTTCGCGGCGATGAACGAATACATAGACGCTCACGAGGGCGAGGTGGAAGAAGTTTCCACCTCGGTCAACGATTCGTTTATCACGGTGCAGGGCGTGCCCGACGGCGTGAAGAGCTACAACAGAGTGACGGAGCTTATTCTCGCCTACTATGCGGGCAGTGAACAGTAAAAATCTCTTTTCTATTATCTCTTTAAAGTGATGATGAGCCGTCGGTTTGTGTTTATCCTTGGCGGGGAAATGCCGCGCGCGTGTGCTAGTCGCTAAAGCGACCCGGGACACTTTTCGATTAAAAGCGGATAAAACTTTTTTGCCTTTTTTGCTGCCGAGCCGTCGGCGGACAAAAAGCCCCTTCTCCGTTTGGCGAACTAAAAAGTTTTGTCCTATTTTAATTGAGAATTAGTATCAACTATCCGCAGTACATCGATCAGCCCGTTTATGATATAGTCCGCGCCCGCGCTGTCGAATTCCTTTAATGAACCGTACCCGCACAGCATCGCCGCGCACTTCACGCCGTTCGCGTGAGCGCCCTCTATATCGAAGCAGCGGTCGCCTACCATGAGACATTTTGCGGGAGACTTCCCTGACAGCTCGAGAACTTTGGCGATTATGTCTTTTTTGCTCTGGAGCTTCCCGTCAAAGGTCGCCCCAACAACGATATCGAAATATTTGTCGATGCCGTAATTTTTGAGAACGATCTCCACATACGGCTGCGGCTTTGATGTGGCGGTACAAACGGTCACTCCGTGCTCTTTTAGTGACCGAACGGTCTCTTCCGCGCCCGGCATCATAGTCTGCTCATAAATGCCCTTGACGGGGTAATATTCGCGATAGAGCCGCACCGCCTCGGCGGCGGTCTTATCGTCCATACCGAACTGCCTCATAAACTGATCGAGCAGAGGCGGTCCCATAAAACTCCGCAGGCTCTCGCGTTCGGGCAGGTCGTATCCAAGTTTTTCCAAAGCGTACAATATCCCGCCCGATATCCCTTGAAACGAGTCCGAGATCGTTCCGTCCATATCGAACATCACAGCGGAAAACGCGCCTTTTTTAAGCGGAAACATCATAATATCCCCTCCGACAGGCATCATACTATTATAATTATACAAGAACGCAGCCTATTTTTCAACAATTATTCGGCATTTTTTACATTTTCATAGATTTTTCAGAAAAAAGTACTTAACATCGGGGGAAAGATGTGGTATAATAGAGGTAAGAGGTAAGAGGTAAGAGGTAAGAGGTAAGAGGTAAGAGGTAAGAGGTAAGATGTTAGAAGTAAGAAGTTAAAAATAAGAGCGGGGCATTATCCCCGAAAAAGCCTATAGTGTTTATTTTTATACGGTGATATAT
The DNA here is from genome assembly GCA_964414395.1 of uncultured Ruminococcus sp. Lineage (GTDB taxonomy): Bacteria > Bacillota > Clostridia > Oscillospirales > Ruminococcaceae > CAG-115. The sequence continues at coordinate 26,657 of CAYPWI010000001.1, read as the reverse complement.
CATGAACAAAAAATTTCATTACATTAAAATCAAAGATGACAAGCCGCCAAAGCCCAAGAAGAAAAACGATAAGGTTTGGCGCAATATCGGCAACGCGCTGACCGTTGTCGGCACGACCATTTCGTCAATGCTGCTGATCGTGGTAATAATGCTCTGCATCGTGGCGACGGTCGTTGTCGTGTATGTCCTCGACTTTGCCAAGACCAACAGCTTCGACATCGACCTCAGAGAAGCCGAGACCAAGTTCACGACTATGGTCTATGCTTACGACGCGGAGGGGCAGGAGGTCGAGCTCAAGCGCCTTGCCAATGTGGAAAATCGCATTTGGGTGGACTATGAGGATATATCCAAGAACATAATAAACGCCGTTGTCGCCAAGGAAGACCAGCGCTTCTGGGAACACGAGGGCGTTGACTGGCGCAGGACCGTCTTCGCGCTCATTCAGGACGCGATAAAGGGTCCGCGCGCGGGCGAGGGCGGCTCGACCATAACCCAGCAGCTGATAAAGAACGTCACGGGCGACGACGAGCGCTCATGGGAACGCAAGCTGCGCGAGATATTCCGCGCGCAGTCGCTAGAGGAGCATTACACCAAGGAAGTGATCCTCGAACACTATCTCAATAAGGTGTGGTTCGGCGGAATGTTCTACGGCGTGGAAGCCGCCGCGCAGGGGTACTTCGGAAAGAGCGCCGCGGACGTTGATATCGCAGAGGGCGCTATCCTCGCGGGTATCATCAAGAACCCCACCCACAACCGTCCCAACGGCGATCTCGATAAATGTAAGGAAAACCAGATGGTAGCGCTCTACGCGATGTACGAGCAGGGCTACATCAGCCTTAAGGAATATGAGGAAGCCAAGGTCGAGCAGGTGAAGTTCGTGCCTGTGGTATACGGAGACGCGTTCGGTTATATCGACCCGCGCTCTATATCCACCGATGACAGCGAAGAGGATGACGACACGACCGAGGAAGATGTTCCCTATGAGGCATATAAGTGGAACGAGGGCACCTATGAGGTATCTCAGAACTGGTATACCGACGCGGCGATCCGTCAGGTAATAGAGGATTATGCCGATCTCAAGGGGATCGAATTCGAGACCGCCCGCGGCGAGATCTACAACGGCGGCTTCAAGATCTACACCAATATGGATATGGAAAGACAAGCGATTCTTGAAGAAAAATACCTTAATCCATACCTGGTAGCCAAATACTATGACAAGAATACTCCCGCGGAACAGCTGGCGCAGTCGGCGTTCGTTCTGATGGACTATAACGGCACGGTGAGAGCCATAGCGGGCGGGCTCGGCGAGAAGGGCGGCGACAACGCGTTCAACCGCGCGACAATGGCAACACGCGCCCCGGGTTCCACCATGAAGCCCATTTCGCCGTATGCGCTGGGAGTTCAGACCAACTTCATCACCTATTCGCAGCTTGTCCCGGATAGGGGTATCCCGGTAAACTTCCGAGACACTTTGTGGCCTGAAAACTACGGCGGCGGATTTACCAACGAACTGTACCGCTGTTGGGAGGCGGTGCGTTATTCGAGGAACACCGTTCCTATCAGAATAGCGACGCAGATCACCCCCGAGGCGTTGTATAACCATCTCGCTCAGAATATGGGCATAACTACCCTGAACCCCGATAACGACATGAACCTCTCCCCGCTGACGCTCGGCGGTCTGTACGACGGTGTTAAGATGATCGAGCTGGCGGCGGCATATCAGACCATGGGCAACGGCGGCATACACTACAAGCCCAAGCTCTACAGCCGCGTGCTCGACAGCAGAGGCGAAGTTATTCTCGAACAGGACTACTACGGCAACCAGGCGATAGACTCCGACACCGCGTGGGTAGTCAACCGCATGATGAAAACTGTTATCACCGCTCCGACCAACAATAACCTCGGTCCCTACGCGAAGCTCCCCAACACGGAAGTCATAGGAAAGACCGGTACCTCAAACGACAAGAAGAACCTGCTGTTCGTCGGGCTGACGCCGAATTATGTGGGCGTGGTCTGGATAGGCTGCGACGACGGATCTGCGGTCGAGGACTACAGCAAGGTAAGATATTGTCCTCAGATCTGGCACGATGTGATGATAGATATGGACGATTATTCCTCGCCGAGGAATTTCATTCCCGATCCCACCGTTCTCGAGCGCAGCTACTGCACAGAAACGGGTCTGCTCGCGTCGGCTTCCTGCACCTCTACCGACATCGGCTATTACCGCCCGAGCAACGTTCCGAAGTTCTGCTCCGGTGATCACGAAGCGGAGCAGCAGAAGATCTGGGATTATTGGAACGCGATAGACGCGGAGCTGAAAGCAGCGATAAAGAAGAACTGACCGCACAGATCGCGAATATCCAAGTCCGCCGATCCCGATCGTAATACAGAGCTTTCGGGTCTCGCGTCTCGGAGCGGGATAGACTGAGCGAGATCTGAAAAATATAAAAAGCGTTGCCGCTTCTTTAAAACAAACTGCATAAAAATCAGGGGCTGTATAAAAACAGCCCCTTTAATCCGTAACTTTCGACAATTTAAGTAATACAGCAATCAATTCCTTTATTCAGGTCAAGCTTTTTGTTGATGATATAACTTAACACGTAATATACAGCCAGCATATAAAATCAGCAAAATCGGCTCTGCAAAGAGCTTTTTGGCTCGACTATTACTTGCATTACTGAAAGTTATGGTTTAATTTTGTTCTTTTTAGTTTTCTTCCAACGATAAGTACGAGGAAATAAACTTTACAAAATCGTCCTTATTGATGGGCTTAGAGAAGAAATAGCCCTGAATGAAGTCGCATTTCAGATTTGAGAACGCGTCCACCATCTCTTTGGTCTCAATGCCCTCGACAACGATCTCGATCTTCATATCCTTGAGCATCTTGACCGTGTTCTGCAAGAAGATCCACATCTTGGGATTGTGCTGATCGTCCACGAAGGACTTATCCAGCTTTACGATCTTAAGCGGCAGCGAGATAACGCGCTTCATATTGGAATAGCCCGTTCCATAATCGTCGAGCGAGAACGACAGCCCCGCGCGGGAGAGCTTGTTCAAATTCTCCTGCATAACGCGCTGCGCGTAAGAGGCGGCGGTCTCGGTGATCTCGAGATTTATGCTGTCGGCGCTGACATCATAGCGGCGCATGGTATCGAGGATCTGATCGGCAAGGTCGCCGTGCATACACTGTGCCACAGAAAGATTTACCTCTATGTAATCCAGTCCGAGCTTCTTGTAATCCTCGCTCGAAATGAACTTGCAGACCTCTTCAAAGACGAACGCGCCTATCTTGTGTATAGCGCCGCTCCTCTCCGCCGCGGGAATGAGTATCTCGGGGGAGATAAAGCCATGTTCGTCGTCATAAAGCCGTATCAGCGCTTCGGCGGAGGCGAACCTTCCGCTCTCTACGGAATAGATCGGCTGATAGTACACCTGGAAGCTGTTGTTCTCCAAAGCGCGTTCAATGATAGAATCGATGTTGTTCTGAATAGCGAACTCGTCGGGATCATATACATCGCAGGCTTCCACATAGCGCACGCTGAAGCTGTGCTTCTCGTGGAAGTCCATACCGAACGCCATCAGGGACTTGAAGCTCTCGATCTCCTCGGGACACCGCGCCAGAACGACGCACGGCGAAAGCGTGATATCAAACCCGTTGAACCGCGAGCGTTCTCTCAGATCGTCCACTATCTGCTGAGCGCAGACCTCCGCGTCGCGGCGGTGACGTTCGTCAAACACCACGCGGTAGCGTCCTCTGTCCAGATAATAGATCTCACACGGCGCGTTATTTTCGGCGGTGATCGTCTCTATCTGCTCGGCGACGCGCTTGAGCAGATCAAGCGACTTCTCATAGCCTATCATATTTTGAATGGCGGTATAGTTGCCGATATTCAGCATTATAATATGGACGTGCTTCCCGTTCTTGAACGTGCGTCTGAGGTCGTGCGCGTAAGCGCTGTGCTTATACAGTCCCGTAAACGAATCTATAAAGTCCTCGGGGCGCTGAATGGTGACGCTCACCACAAGAGATGCGGCGGCGACGGCGAAGCACTCCAGACGCTGTTCCGGGAAAACCAAGTGAAGCGTCATGGCGATGATCAGGAAGACCACCATGGAGAACAGCGCCAGCACCTTGCGAAGTCCGAGCTGCCTGCGGTATTTCAATACATAAATGGAATCGAAGAACACCGACGGGATTATCAGCAAATAAAGCGCGTAAAAACCCCACGAGTGGGCATATCCGTTCTCGGTCACGACAAACAGCATCTTAGTCAGCGGGTTTGTCAGCAGCAGAAGAACCGTCAGCGAATACGGCACGAAAAGCACCACGATAAGCGGGATATTCTTCCTCACCTTATGCCAGGTATCCGTCAGGAACACGATAAACAGCAGGTGAAGCGGAGCCTGCATATTGTGGAACAGCAGGTATCCGGTATGTGAGATATAGACAGCAGCGGTATTCGTAGGATCCAGATAGTCAATGAAGGTCGCGATGATATCAAACGAACACGCGAGCACCGCGCACATCATAGCGAACAGGAAAAGGCGGTTCGCTCTGCCCTTGGTCATCTTGCGCAAGATCACCGAAAAGATCATTATAAGCAAGATGATAAGACCTGCTATATCAAAAGATACGTTTTTGATCACACCGAACCCTCCCCGCTGCGCCTTTTCTATATATTGTGCAATGAAAACGTTATCACAACAATAAAATTTGTATATAATTCCTATATCTATTATATCAGAAATATTAAAAAAAGTCAACAGCTTCTCGGGTTTTGACCGGGATATGTCGAGCTTTTTGTTAATATTCTACAATTTCACGCACCAAAACGCAACAAAAAGACCATAATATTCTTGACGGGATCCGAATTGAAAAAAGCTCTTTTCATTTGGGAAAAAGTGTATAATACCGCGATTTTGGGCAAAACTACCAATATCCCCGCAGCACACGAATACACTTTTTCAAATGAAAGGATAGTGCATCATGAAGAAAAGAAGAAACGAAAAGCAAAACGCAAAGCTGATAGGCGCGGCGTCGGCGCTGGGGGCGGCTGCGGTCGCCGTGGCGCTGTTCGCGGCATACCGCGCGACGTCCCATGACCTCATCCCGACAGAAACGAGCGGTCAGAGTACCTACAGCTCATCGGCAAAATCGGAGGTTCCCGTAAATAACCCCGTCTCCAACGTTCCCAAGGGAAGCTCCAAACCGCAAAGCTCCTCGAAGGATCCGAATTCCGATGTGGAAGCCAACAAACCGATAACCGTCGAAGTCGGCAATATCATGCCCGTCGAGGGAGAGGTCTCCCACCCGTTCAGCAACGGCGAGATGGTGAAGTCCGAAACGCTGGGCGTGTGGAAGACGCACGACGGCTGCGATATCCTCTGTGATATCGGCACGGACGTAAAATCCATGTCCGAAGGCGTAGTCAAGATGATAGACAGCTCGTCTATCTGGGGAGTCTGCGTCACGGTCGAACAGTCAAACGGGCTTGAGGTCCAATATTGCGGGCTCGATAAGGATCTGAACGTCAAAGCCGGCGCGGCGGTAAAGCAAGGCGAGATCATAGGCAAGACGGGCGATACGAACCAAGCGGAGATGTTACAGCAGCCGCATCTGCATCTCGCAGTGAAGAAGGGCGGCAAATGGGTAGACCCTATGTCGGTCATTGACAAATAACAAAGGTTTCGGGGGCTGTAAAAAACAGCCCTCTTTTTTATTAGCCGGGCGAGGACGAGGTTTTTTGTCTTCCGAGCGCGAACGGACTTTTGTCTTCCGAGCGCGGACAGGGATTTTTGTCCTTCGGCGGCGTAAGCCGTCCGTTGGCTGACAAGGGTCTGCTGCGGGACTGTAGGTTATATCTGACCGAACGAACAAACCTCCGTTTAGCTTAGAAATCGGAGTTTATCCACGGACCGGGGACTGTTTTTGTGCAGTCCCTTCTTTGCTTTCCCGCGCTTCAACGACTTATAAAATCCCCCGCCATTTTTTGTGAAATATCCACAAAAAAATCCATTATCGGGAAAAGGATCTGCAGATGACTTGAAAAAACCGCGGAAATATTGTATAATAAATAATATATAGCCGCTCTTTTGCCGAGCGGTAAAGTATCAGCCGAGTTGTAAAAAGGAGAGCAGCATATGGACGTTTATCTGGCTCGTCAGCCCATTTTCGATCAGGACAACAATCTTTACGCCTACGAGCTGCTCTACCGCAGCAACGGCACCGAGAACCTATACAACGGCGTTTCGGGCGATGAATCGACTGCCGACGTGTTCACCAACGCGTTCTTCGGGTCGAATGTCAAGAACGTAATCGGCAACGCCCGCGCGTTCATCAATTTCACGGAAAATCTCCTGCGCCGCGGGATACCGAAGCTCATCTCGCCCGATATCCTGGTAGTGGAGGTCCTCGAAAACCAGCTTGCCGACAACGATCTGCTCGATTCCGTCCAGGAGCTGCGCGAGCTCGGCTACACGATAGCGCTTGACGACTTCGAGTATTCCAACGCCTACAGCGAACTGTTCCAGCTCGGCGACCTCGTGAAGATCGACTTCCGCACGTCAAAAAAGTCCATCGAAGAGACCGCCTACGTCTGCCGCTATTCCAATAAAATAATGCTCGCGGAGAAGATCGAGACCCGCGAGGAGCTTGAATACGCGCGAAAGCTCGGCTGCACGTTTATGCAGGGGTATTACTTCGCGAAGCCTTCCATAATGTCGGGGAACAGCGTTCAGCCGCTGCCCGTCAACATCATGGAAGTTATGCGGCTGATGTCCGAACCCGACCCCGAGATCTCCGACGTGGTGGAGATACTTTCACAGGATTCCGCGATGTGCCAGAGGATACTGCGGCTCATCAACTCTGTCTACTTCGGCGTGTCCAACAAAGTCTCCTCGATAAATCAAGCGATAATCATCTTGGGACTGAACTACCTGCGCGAGTGGGTCTACCTTATGGGTATGCAGAGGATAACCAACAACGACAGTATCGAAGCCATGCGCTTTTCGCTGCTGAACGCCAAGCTCTGCCGCCGCATTTCTCAGCTTATCCCCGAAGCCGCGCCCGACTGCGAATCGTTCTACCTTATGGGACTTCTTTCCATGCTGGTATACGGCGGCGATCAAGTGCTGTCCGCGGCACTGGACGAATTCCCGCTGACCGACAACATCAAGCGCGGGCTTATGCGCAAGGGCGGATTGTACAGCGATGTTTTCGAGATGACGCTCGCTCAGTCCCAAGCGGATTGGGAGACGCTTGACACATTGGTGAACAAATACGGCTTGAAAGCCTCGGACATATCCGATCTCTTTGTCGAGTGCACCGAGGAAGTAAACAAAAGCCATCTCGAATAAATACACAGAAGGAGAAAAGCAATGTCTTTCTTTATAGATGAGATAGACCGGGATCTCTGGGGATATCTCAGCTTCGCGAACCGCCCCATCGTGCTATACGGCATGGGCGATGGCGCCGAAAAGGTCGCAGCCGCGCTGAAAAGCAAGGGGCTGGAGGTCGAGGATATCATGGCAAGCGACGATTTCGTCCGCGGGCAGAGCTTTCTCGGACACCGCGTAAAGACGCTCTCCGAGATCGACAAGGACTACGGCGGAGACGCTGTCATTCTCGTAAGCTTCGGCTCGCAGATCCCCGCGGTCATGGAGCATATCTATGAGATCAGGAAGCAACGCCCCGATATCTTCGCGCCGTGCGTTCCCGTGGCGGGAGATACGCTGTTTGATCTTGATTTCGCGCACGCTCACAAGCCGGAGCTTCAAAGCGTTTATAAAATGCTGGCGGACGAGCAGTCGAAGAAGGTCTTCGAGAACGTTATCCGCTATAAGCTCAGCGGAGATATCGATCTTCTGCGCGAAGCGGAGTCCCCCTCCGAGGAAAAGTTCGACCTTATGAACATCGGCACCGAGGAGACATATGTGGATCTCGGCGCTTACGACGGCGACACGCTGGTGGAATTCCTCAATGAGACGACCATGCAGTTCAAAAAGCTCTACGCCATGGAACCCGACAGCAAAAGCTACAGGAAATTGAAACGCCGCCTGTATATGCTCACCCCCGCGGTCTTCGAGTGCTACAACTGCGGCGCGTGGAGCGAAAACACCACCGCGGTGTTCAGCCTCAGCGGCGGCAGAGGGAGCCGCGCCGTCAAGGATGGTGAAACTCCCCGCCGTCTCTCCCGCATACGCGAGGTGAAGATGATGACGGTGGACTCCATGCTCCAAGGAAACGCGGCAACCTATATCAAGATAGACGTGGAAGGCAACGAGCGGGAGGCGCTCCGAGGCGCGGAACACACGATATCCGAGTTCAAGCCGAAGCTGAACATCGCGCTCTATCACAGAAGCGAGGATATGTACGAGCTCCCGCTTCTCATCGCGAAGCTGAATAAAAAGTACAAATTCTATTTGAGGCATCACCCGTATATCCCCGATTGGGACACAAATCTTTATTGTATTTAAGGAGCGGCTATGAAAGTTGTAATAGCAATTATTCTTATCGTACTCGTAATAGCGGCGATAGGTCTGTACCTCTGGTTCATGATGGGCGCGCGCGATCTTATCACCTGCGGAGACATCAAGCAAGAGGACGGCGTTGATATGACCATCACGCGCATATACACCGCAGAGCTCAACGCCAAGGAAACGCTTACCGAGATCGTCAACACCATGAACGGCAACGAGAACGGTTCCATCACCGCCGATCAGATGACCGAGCTTCTCGCGACCTATCAGAACATCATCTACGCGCCCGTGTTTACATATACCGTAACGCAGGAGGACTCCAACACGTTCTCCATCACAGGCAGCGTCTACAACGGTCTCAATGAGGACGGAGAGCCCACCACCCCCGACTTCCACTACAGCAACCTCAGCATGACGGCGACGATCCCCAACGGGCGCATACTCGCCGCCCAGAACGTCTATGAAGAAGCCGAAGACGACGATAACGACGGGGATATAGAAGTCGAATTCATTGAGCGCAAGAACGTCATAGATCCCGTCATCATTGAAGGCGGCATAGGCGCGGCGTTCGCGTTCAGGGACTGCGACAGCTTCCGCGTCATCTTCAAAGGAACGGAAGGTCTCCCCGCGTCTATAACGCTCAGCTATGTGTATGACGTAGTCGCCAACAACCCCATGAACTCCTCTTCTCTCAAGGACGGCTATCTCCAGGCTACCATCAATATGGAGTTTGACGAGATGGGCAGACTCGCTCCGACCATGGAAGTGGATCACCGTATCACGGTGCCCGGGGAAGATGAGGAAGAATAAAACGATACGCGAATAAAAACCGCCCGCTTGCCATATCCATTAAGCAAGCGGGCGAATTTTACAGCTTTTTTGATCGTTTTTGTCGATTTATCGACTATTGTTTATTATTTGACGCAGATCATCTAACATATCATAGTCGTATATATCGTTTTTATAAGAGACTTTGATGCTTCGGCAGCCGTCGAAAACGTTTCTTCCAAGCTCTTCGAGCCGAGTCGGGAGCGTTACCGCAATAAGCTTCGTGCAGCCCGAGAACGCGTAGTCATCTATCTCCTCGAGCCGTTCGCCGAAGGTTACCGATCTCAGGGAAGAGCAGCCGTCAAACGCGCTGTCGCCTATATTGGTGACAAATGGAATAGACACGTTCTCGAGACCGCCGCAGCCGAAGAAGGCAAACTCGCTTATCTCATCGACAAAGCGCATCTCAACGGAAACAAGCGACGCGCAGCCGTAGAACGCGCCCTCGTCTATCCCGGTAACACCGCCAAGATCGGCGGTTTTCAGCGCGATACACTCTTGGAACGCGTATTCCTCGATCTCCGTTACCGTATCGGGGAGAACTATGCTCGTGATATCCGCGCGCTTGGAGAACGCGCCGCGCTCGATCTCGGTCACGCGCCGACCGCTCAGCTCGGACGGAACGACGACCGCTCCCCCGCCGCCCTTGTATTTGGTTATAACAGCGCCGCCGTCCTTGAGCTGCACCTCGAACATTGATCCCTCGCCGCTCTCTGAGGGCGTGCTCGTGGGAGCCGTTGTAGATATGACCGCGGAACTGCTCTGCTCACTTGAAGAACCGCTTTGCTCGCTCGAGGAGCTGTTTTGATCGCTCGAAGAACTGCTTTGCTCACTCAAGGAACTGCTTTGCGCGCTTGATGAACTGTTCTCCTCACTCGAAGAACCGATTTGCGTACTTTGATCGCTGTTTGTCAGGCTCACGCCCGAGCTGTTTTTATCACCCTCGCCGCAGCCCGAGAGCGACAAAGCCGCAAGAGCGCAGACGACCGCCAATATTTTCTTTTTCATGATAATAACTCCTTTCCGATGTCGTTCAACTTTATTGTACACACTTTGCGGAGTTATATCAAGAGGAAAAATTCACGAAATATACAAAAAACAGCCGCGTTTTTTGGGCGTATCATCTCACGCCCGTATAAACGCGAAGCCATACGCCACAATAACGGCGAATTATGTGATAAAAAAGGAGATAACGCCATGTGTACCGCAATGACCTATGAGAAGAACGGACTTTATTTCGGGAGAACTCTGGATTTTGACTTCTCCTATGGAGACAGGATAGCGATAACCCCCCGCGGGTATGTATTTAATTTCAAGAAGACCTGCTGCCAAACCGCGAACCCGCGCCACTTTGCCATGATCGGCATGGCGCATATGGAAAACGGATATCCGCTTTATTACGAGGCTGTGAACGAAAAGGGACTTGCCATGGCGGGGCTGAACTTTGTCGGGTTCGCCGAGTACGGAACCAAGACGCACGGAAGATATTCCATAGCGCCGCATGAATTCATTCAGTTCCTGCTCGGACGGTGTGAGGATATTTCCGCGGCGCGTTGTCTGCTTGAAGAGATACGCCTCGAAGACCGCCCGTTCAGCGAGAAATTCCCCGCCGCGCAGCTGCATTGGATCATTGCCGACAAGTCGGGCTGTCTGACCGTGGAAAGTACCAAAAGCGGTTTGAACATCTATGACAACCCCGTCGGAATACTCTCCAACGCGCCCGACTTTCCCCAGCAGATGATCGAGCTGCAGCGTTATATGAACCTCACCGCACGTCCGCCGCACAATGGATTTTGTTCCTCATTGGAATTCAAGCCCTACTCGCGGGGTCTCGGCGCGATAGGGCTTCCCGGGGACTGGTCGTCCGAATCGAGATTTGTCCGCGCGGCGTTCACCAAGTTGAACTCGGCGTGCGGCGATACGGAGACGGAAGCGGTCTCGCAGTTCTTCCACGCCATCGGCGCGGTGGATTGTCCGCGCGGCGCGTGTGTTCTCGAAAACGGGAATTATCACATGACGCGCTACACCTGCTGCTGTGACTGTGAAAGAGGTATCTACTACTACACCACCTACGGCGATCGCCAGATAACCGCCGTGGATATGCAGCGCGAGGATCTTGACGGCTGCCGCGTTGTCACCTATGAGCCGTTGGCGGCGGAGCAGATCAGGTATCAGAACTGATCCTGATTTTCAATTATAAAATGCCGCGACCCAACGCAAACAATTGGGGCGCGGCATTTTTTTGTTCTTATACTGATTCTTAATTGTCGGTGAAACTTTTTATCCGCTGTCGCAGACAAATTAAAATTGTATCCAAGATCGGATCACGTCTCGGACGCGAACCCGCAAAGCTCCGCGCCGAACCAGAAGCTGCGGTCGCGGAACTGCGCGTGTACCTTATCCCCCGCCCTTTCGGCTACGATAGATACGACATCGGTCACGATCACGCCGCCTAAGCTCTTCGGCAAAGCGTCGAAATACCGCTTGCCCCCGAACTCGCCCGCAAGGCTCTCGGAAAACTCAGCCGTGAGCTTACCTATCACCATATCCCCGTGGACAACATCATAAACGCCGCCGTTCAGCTCCAGCTTTACCGCGTCTCCGCTTTTGACGCTCCGCGAGATATACGCCTGTCTGCGTATCGCCTCGCCGACATTCCCGCCGATAAACGAAATGGGATCGATATCACCCGAACCGACGTGTATCTTCGCCGCGCCGTTCTCGATCATCAGCAAACGCGAGCCGTTTCTGACGATCTCGGGCGCTCCGTTCATATCAACGATAACGGGACGCTTCTCAAGAAGTGTTCTCGCCGAAACGCCGTCCAGCGCGTTCTCGGTGACGAACACCTTATCGAAGCCCGACAGATCGGCGTTTCCCGTGCCGAAAACCTTGACATTGCCGTTATGTACATCAAAGATCTCATCCGGAAGCCCGCTCTTCATTATACGCCCCGCAAGCGCTCCGATATCCAGCTTGTCATCGGAACCCGCCAGCCCGCACAGCGCCTCATAACATTCGTCGAGCCGATGCGCGTGAGCGCTGCACCTCGCCGTGAAGCGCTTGGTGAAGTTGTCCTTCGTTATAACGCGCTCGCGGCAGTCCCAGAGGATATCCGCAAGATAGCGCGCACAAGAGGAATTCACGGGATCCGCGGAGCTCGCTCCGAGAATATGCGGGATATTCGCCGCGTGAAGCCGCGTTCCAACATATTCCGCGAGATCGCCGCAAACGATCGCCGTTCTTTCGCCGCCGAGCTCCTGCCCTAAAAGCTCATCGAGCGTGATCTTGCGCAGCCCTTCATCATGCCGCGCCGAATTATCGGGAGCCGCTTCCTCATGCTTTGCCGAGACCGCGGGCATATCCGCTTCTTCCGGAACATTCTCCGACACGGTGTTTTCTTCCTTCGCGGGAAGCTCCGCAGACACCGCCGGGATCTCGGGGATCTCGGGAACACTCGCCGCTTCGGGAACACCCTCGGAATTCTCGGGAATATTCACCGTCTCGGGAACACTCTCGGACTTTTCGGGAACATTCTCCGCCTCGGGAACCCCCTCGGACTTTTCGGGAACATTCTCCGCCTCGGGAGCTGCCGCTATATCCGCCAAGCGTATATGCGTTTCACCGTTAAGAATACGCTTCTGAACTTCCGAAAGCTCCGCGTCGGGAGCGCGTTTTTTCAGTTCCTCAAGCGCCGTCTTCGAGAATATGCGAGTAAGATACGCGATGTCCTTTTCGGGGTGATCGCCGCCCTCAAGGCTCTCGGGACTGCGGATAAAGAGATTGCTTTTTATCCTTATATTAGACTTGATATTGGGCTTGACATTTGGCATTTCCGTCACCTCATGACTTAAGCTCATAGTACAATGCGCCGCCTATATGGAGCGCCGCGTCCTTCGAGCCGTCCGCGTCGGCGCTGTTGTGGACCTTCACATTCACGGTGAGCGTTTCGTCGGTCTCGGCGCTTATCTCCAGACGCTCGTCAAGAAATCCGCCCACAGGCACGGAAACTCCCTCAAGCGCCTTTTTGCGCCCGTTCGCGATAACGACCTGAGCCGCGCCCGAATCGTCCACCGCCGCGAACGAATACACCGCGCTCTTCAAGCCCTCCGCGTCGAGATCCTTCTTCAAAAGCGGGAACACATTATCATCGGACATGAGAACGCCGATATCATCACCGAGCTTGAACTTCCCGCCCTCAGTCACAGAGAGCGCCGCCCCCCTCGCGGAGCAGATCTGCGGCTTTTCGGGGAACACGACCTTTTCCTCGCCGAAGATGCTCTTAAGCACGCCCGCGAACGCTCTCAGTCCGCTCGAACCGCCGACCGCCAGCACCGCGCCGATATCGGACGCCTTCATCCTGTTCCTCGACATCGCCGAATTTATCGCCGTCATAACGTGTTCTCTGACTATGGGCTTTACTATCTCCGCGAAGATCTCTTCGGTGACGGTGACGGAGCGTGTTCCGTAAGCGCCGTATTCGGGAACGGTCACGGAAACTTCCCCGCCCTCCGCGGAAAGCTTTATCTTCACGGTCTCGGCGATCAGCATAAGCTTGTCGCGCTCCGCCGCGGGCATCTTCTCAAACGGCACCGCCGCCTGTTTGTTCTCCAAAAGCTCGCCCAGCATGGAGTGGATACGCTCCGCTACACAGAGATCTATATCGTGTCCGCCGACCTTTTCCGAGAACGCCGAACGCGCCTTGACCTTACTTCCGTCAGTCAAAAGAATGTATATATCGAGCGAATGACCGCCCCAATCCGCGATCATCACCGTGGACTTGCCCTCAAGCTGTTTTTTCATGGAAAGATACGCCGCGTAGTGTTCGGGAATAAAGCCCTTGACCGCGATATCTGCCTTCCTCGCCGCCGCGAGTATGTCAAGCCTTGCCTCGCGCGAAAAGTTCCCCGGGAACGTGATGACCGCCTCGGTGATGTTGGTGCTGTACTTCTTCATCACCACGCGCTTTATGCAGCGGAAGTACTCCTCCGCCATCTTACGCGGCGGACATTCCTTGCCGTTGATGACGATAGCCTTATCCGTTCCGATAAGCGCCGCCAGCGAGGACACCAGCTGCGCGGTCTCGGAAAGCGCCATATTGCCTTTTTTGACCCTGTTTCCGAAAAAGACCTTGTTGTCGGCGGTGATAGCCAGCAGCGCCGCAAACGGGGTCTCCCCGTCCTCGCCGAGCACGGAGATCTTTTCTTTATCGCCGTCACGCGCCAAATTGACGATAGATGTAAACGCGGTCCCGAAGTCAATTCCAATATAGCTTTCCATAAAACGCCACCTTGCTTTTCAGATAATCGCCGTTACAGAGAAATATCAGCCCTTATTCACACAATATTCGCGCACAGCCCTCACAAGCTCCTCGCCCTTGCTCTTGGGGATCGAGGTATCCACCCAAAGCCCGTTGCTAAGCTTGGCGGGAGTCTTCATCGACGTGGTCTCTTCATCATTATAGGTGAAGCTGTCGCCTATCCCCGCCGCCTCGTTGCAGACCGCCATAGCGAATGAGTACTCGATAATAAGCTCCTCGAGCTGCGCTAAAAACTCATCGCCCGCAGCCGGCTCTTCGTCCGCCTTTTCGGGGACCGCGGCGGGAGTATTATCAGCCGCGGGTGCGCTTTCGGGGGCAGCTCCGCCGCCTATAGTCTCCACAGCGGAATCAACAGCCTTTTTGTATTCGGCGAACTTCGCGCGCAAATCCTCCACAAGGGAAATATTGCGCTTAGCCACGCCGAGTATCTCCTGAGCCTTTGCCCAATCGTCCATATCAATAGCGTTGTGCGCCACGGAGCGCTGCTCGTTCAGCGCCGCGTCGAGGCACTTCTCCATAAAAGCCGCGCCGTTATTCAGTGTAAGTTTTTCGTCCATTATATTATACCTCGCTAATTTAAGTTACAATGACCCATAATGATATTATACCACAAATTATTATCCTTGTCAAGCGAGAACAAAAAGAAATATACTTTTTCGGAAAAGACCTGTCCGGCGCAGTCTTAAGGTCAACAAACAGAGAAGCCCCCTTGAGGAACCAAGGGGGTGAGAAATCATTCATCTATCCCGCAGAACTGTTTCAGCCCGCTTTGCAGGATCGCCGAGAAATTAGCGCCCTTGCGCTCTGCCATAACATTGAGCCAGCTTGGAACCGAAAGCGTCTTCTTTACCGCCTTATTATCATATATACGGCGGTATTCCATTGTATCGGCAAATATAAGAGATACGGTTTCATCCGCGGCAGCCGAAATAGTCTTGATATCGCTTGCGGGGGGAATAACATCTCCGTCATCTTCCATTTGGCACAGCATAAGTGAAAGCGCGTCCTCTCCCATTTCTATCGCTTCCGGCAGTGTCTTTCCGTCCGTGAAACAATCCTCAATGTCCGGAAAATTCACATAGTAACAATCCTCGTCGGGATCATATTTCAAAACCGCGGGATAAGCATATTTCATAATATCTTCCTCCTATTCTCTTATTATATGTGTACGATCACGATCATTTCAGACCGGATTTTTTCTTTATCGATCCGAGCGTTCCGGTCGGGATCTCTTGGGTATTATGACGACCCACAGGAAATTTTTTCTTTGTAATCGGGCTGAACCATATTTCGTGATTCCCGCCCTCACTCAAAAAACTGCAGCCGATTTTCTTTAACAGCCGCTTTAACTCCCCATAAGTCATAACATCACCCCTTGATCATATTATAGCACGTAATATTACGTATGTCAACATCTTTTTAAAAACCGTCCCGACTTTTGATAAAATTGGGGCTGTAAAAAAACAGCCCTCTTTTTGTCCGCTTGGCGTTGTCTAGCCGTCAGTTTGTTATTAACCCTTGGCAGGGTAAAAACATATTGGCGGCTCGTTCGCTGTTGTCGGACAAAAAGCTTTGTTTACTTTTAATTGAGAATTAGTATAAAAAATCCAACATTGCTTTACATCGGAAAACATTCCCCCCGCCGAAGCGAGGGGAACAAAAGCTATTCAAACAAAACCGCACACCGAAGCTCACCCGATAAACTCCCGTATCAGCGACTGCTCGGGCACGAACTTCTTGTCCACGGGCGTGAGCCTGCGCAGGAACTTCTCGATATCGGCGTACGCCTCGTAATTCGCGTATTCGTGCGAGGCTTTCTCCAGCTCGGGGAGCAGAAGATCGCGGTAGACGGGCGCTTCATATTCTATAAAGGTATCGATATCGAAATCCGCGCGGTGCTTATAGGGCATTATGTAGTTGTTCTCGCCGCGCTCTACGGACTCGAACAGCTCAAACGTATCGCTTAATGCGCGCCCGCGGTAGAGCTTGTCGCGCATGAGCCGCCGCATAAGACGGATCTTCGAGGGGTGGAGAAGCTCGCCGCCGCTCTCGATACGCGTTCTCACGCTGACATAGACGCAGACCGTGAAATCATCACAGCCGCCCGTCAGCAGCGGGTTCAAAGCGTGAATACCCTCGAGAATGATTATGTCGTCCTTGCCGCGTTTCAGCGTCATGCCCTCTTGCCGCTCCTGCTTCGCGAAATCGAACAGCGGGATCTCGATCTCCTCACAGCGGAACAGCTTTTCGAGATGCTCCTTAAACAGATCGATATCCAGCCTCATAGGGCTCTCAAAGTCGATCTTGCCGTCCTTGCCGCGCGCCTTCTCGTTCATGTGCATAGGCAGGAAATAATTGTCCATGCTGATGGTGTGAGCCCTGCAGCCCTTGGCTTCAAGAAGCTTTGCTATACGAGCCGCCGAGGTAGTCTTCCCCGAGCCCGAAGGTCCCGAGACCAGCACGATAGGGCGATCCGCGCGGGAATCATAGATCTTCGCCGCCGCCCCGCGAAGGCTGTCCGAATAGTCCCGCTCGCCCTTGGAGATCATCATCTCGGGGGCTTCTGCCGCTTTATTGAGTTCATCTACGGAAATACATTTCATAGTGTTGCTCCCTTCGTTGGAAATAGTAGTTCTACATCTTGCCAAAGTCAGTAGTACTATAAAATATTGCCTTTAAAAAGATCTTAGCCGCAAAACAGCTTCTTAAATCCCTCGAAGCCGTTGGAATATGCCAGCGCCCACCGCGCTCTTGCCACGGCGTATTCTATTGTCATCTTGCCCGTTTCGAGCAAAGAGAACCGCTCCGCCGCCGTTCTTCCGACCTCGTACAGGCGAAGATCGGTACCGCCGTGAGCGCACTGCGTCGCGATAATGACATACGCTCCCCGCTCCGTCAGCCGTTCGGCAGCACTCATCAGATAGTCTGGAACGCCGCCCGCGCCGTAACCCTCGAGTATGACTGCCCCCGCGTTTTCGGGAACGACAAGCTCCTGACCGGGTATGAGCTTCGCGAGAAAAACCTCGTCCGACAGCTTATCATAGAAGCGCATTTCGCCGCCGAAACGGACAGCGGGATTTTCCGCGCTGTAATCGGTGCGGTCGTTCAAGCTCTCAAAGGCTTCCATGGAATTCGTCGCCGTTTTGGAAGCGCTCCGCCCGTCTAGTATGCGCCCGCCGAACACCACGCGAACGCCGAAAGCGCGTTCATCGGCGGCATAAGTCAGCGCGTCACGTAAATTCCGCGGCGCGTCGGAATTCTCCGCCGACATCGGAAGCATACTCCCCGTGAACACTATGGGCTTGCGGGAATTCTGTATCAGGCACGACAAAGCCGCCGCGGCATACGCCATGGTATCGGTGCCGTGCGTTATTACAAACCCGCCGAACTCGTCATAACGCTCTTGAATTCTCCTCGCGAGCGTTATCCAATGCCGATAGGTCATATTCGTGCTGTCGAGCTCGAAAAGCTGTTCCGTTTGAACTTCCGCGGGAAGAGTGATATTCCCCACAAGCTCCGCGGCGGAAAACGCGGGGCGCAGTCCGTCCGACGACTCCGAGCAGGAGATAGTCCCGCCCGTCCCGATAACGAGGATCTTCCGCATTACCTCGGCTCTATGATGAACTTCATCGCGGTGCGTTCCTCGCCGTCAATAACTACGGTCGTGAACGCGGGTATGCAGATAAGATCAACGCCCACCAGCGCCATGTAGCTTCTGGCTATGGCTATGGACTTCACCGCCTGATTGGCAGCGCCCGCGCCTACCGCCTGAACTTCCACCTCGCCGTTCTCGCGAACTACCGCCGCGATCGCTCCGGCTACCGACTTGGGCACAGAGTGTGCCGATACCTTAACAACTTCCATTTTACTCACCGTTTTGGGCTTGCGCCCGACCTTTCTATATCTGTAATATCTGTATTTTCGCGAACCGCGAAAGCAGTCCGCAGATTTCCGATTTTGAGCGGTAATTTGAACACGCTCCCGTTCAGACGATCCTTCTGAACCGTTCTATCCTGCGGCATTTTCCGTCCGCGGGATCTATATCAACGACCGCGCCGCAGACCTCGCACGCGCCGCCCGCCGCGACATACTGAGTATATCTGTAATTCACGAATTTGTCTATGATAAGCTCCTTGCGCACTCCGAGTATGGAGTCCTCGGGACCCGTCATTCCCGCGTCCGTGATGTAGCCCGTGCCGTTCATGATGCGCTCATCGGCGGTCTGAACGTGCGTATGCGTCCCGAACACCGCCGAGACGCGCCCCGCGAGGTAGCACCCCATCGCGCGCTTCTCGCTGGTAGCCTCCGCGTGAAAGTCGACGATTATCATCTTCGCCGAAAGCGAGTTCAATATCTCGTCCGCGCACTTGAACGGGTTGTCGACGGGAGTCATAAACGCCGTGCCGATGAGGTTTATCACCGCGACGGGATATCTTCCCATATCGAGGACGCACACGCCCCGTCCCGGCGGCGCGTCTCCGAAGTTCGCGGGACGGATCAGCGTTTCCCGACGCTCGAATTCCGCGCTTGCCGAGTGCCGCTTGAACGCGTGGTTGCCTGTGGTGATAACGTCCGCGCCCGCGTTGTAGATAGCCGCCGCGGACTCGGAGCTTATCCCGTTCTTGTCGGCGCTGTTCTCGCCGTTTACTATGGCGATATCCGCGCCGTACTCGCGCTTTATGGCGGGGAGCGCTTTGGCAAGCGCCGCGCAGCCAATGTTTCCGACTACGTCTCCTATAAAGACCGCGATCATCTGAAAATGACCTGATCGCGCCCCGGACCTACGCCGAGGATCGTTATCGGACAGCCGCAGAGCTCTTCGAGACGCGCGATGTAATTTCTGCACTTCTCGGGCAGCTCATCGAATGTTCTGCACTTCGACAGATCGCCGCTGTAACCCTCTATCTCCTCGTAAACGGGCTTGCAGTCCGCAAGCTCCTCCAATGTCACGGGGAAGTCTTTCAGGATAGTGCCGTCGGACTTCTCATACGCCGTGCAAACCTTTAAAGTTCCTATATCCGCAAGGGTATCGAACTTGTTTATGGCGATCGCGGTAAGACCGTTGACGCGCACCGCGTGGCGCATGATCACCGCGTCGAACCAGCCCGTTCTGCGCGGTCTGCCCGTGGTCGTGCCGTATTCGCCGCCGCGCTCGCGGATCGTGTTGCCGATCTCATTGTCAAGCTCGGTAGGGAAAGGACCGTTGCCGACGCGGGTCGTGTAGCTCTTGCCCACGCCTATGACCTCGTCGATGATCTTGGGACCCACGCCCGTTCCGACGCACGCGCCGCCCGCTATCGGGTGCGAGGACGTTACAAACGGGTACGTACCGAAGTCTATATCGAGCAATGTCGCCTGCGCGCCCTCGAACAAGATCTCCTTGCCAGCCTTATGCGCCTCAAACGTGATGACAGAGCCGTCCGCCATATATTTTTTGAGCTTCTCGCCGTATGCCTTGTATTCCTCATAAACAGCGTCAAGATCCATAGCCTTGCCGCCGTAGAGCTTCTCGATCGTGAGGTTCTTGATCTCGCCCGTGTTCTTGATGAGCTTTTTAAGGCACTCCGGATGAACGAGATCGTACATACGTATGCCGATACGGTTCGCCTTATCGGCGTAGCACGGACCTATGCCGCGCCCCGTCGTACCGACGTTTACGCCCGACTGACGCGATTTGAACTCTTCCTCGAGCTTGTCGAGCTCTCTGTGCCACGGCATAATGATGTCGGCTCTCGCGTCTATGCGGAGATTGTCGCAGGTAACGCCGCGCTTGTTCATCTCGGAGATCTCTTCCAGCAATACCGCGGGATCTACCACCACGCCGCTGCCTATAAGGCAAATGGTCTCGGGATAGAGTATCCCAGACGGCAGCAGGTGCAGCTTATACACCTGATCTCCGTGTACCACGGTGTGACCCGCGTTGTTTCCGCCGCTCGAGCGAATGACCAAATCCGCCTTAGCCGCCATTATGTCAATGACCTTGCCCTTGCCTTCGTCGCCCCATTGCGTTCCGACTATGACCCTTGTGCTCATAATAATTCAGTCCTTTTTTCAGTTCGTAATTCTATGCTTTTGATGTGAGACACACCGAAAAGCTGTTATGCAGACCTTGCCGCGGTCTACTTTATTACCCTTTTGCCCTTTTTCCTGTCATCCTCCAGCGGCTCGTCATTGCCGTTGCCGTCCTCGAATAGCGCCTTATCCTCGTCGGTCTCTATTATCTCGGGATTTTTCTCGCCTTTGCGCTCGTAATACGGCTCTATCAGATGCTTCTGAATGGTCGGATAGCAGCAGAACACCGCCGTATACCCCAGCCACGCCAACGGGAAGAACGGCGCTATTATCATCACGGGAATAGGCATCGTCCAGGACAGCAGCACATACCCCGCCAGCAGCGCCAGCACGATCAAACCTTTTAGATTTGCGCACATCAGAATAAGCGCGTTTTTGACTATCGCCGTCAGCGGAAGATCCACCGCCGCTATCTGCTGATAGATGTAGAAGCTCGCCAGCGCGAACAGCGCTTCCGCGCCTATGCAGACATACAGCATTATTCGCATCGAGCCTTCCATATCGGGGTTCTGCGCCATCATCGACAGGATATAATAGACCGCCGCGAGCGCCAGAACATTCAATATGCCGATGAACACCGACTTCTTGAAGTTCTCCTTGAACATTTTCCAAAAGTCGTGGAAGATAAACTGCGGGCGCTCCAGATAGATATTCCTCATCATACCGGTCATCGCCGCCGTCGCGGGTCCGAAGGTCACCACGGGCAGGCAAAACAGAAAGTACACGATATTTATCTTGAACACCGTCCCGAACTTTCGGAACAGCAGCTTCCAATAGCGCGAAAACGTGTTCTGCTGCCAAGTGTTCTTCGCCACGCCTCTTCCCGCGACCTCATTTTTGTAAAACAGACCCATACGATCCCTTTCGGAAAATTCCCCTTATACCTTTAATATATAAGACCCT
This sequence comes from uncultured Ruminococcus sp., assembly GCA_964414395.1. Lineage (GTDB taxonomy): Bacteria > Bacillota > Clostridia > Oscillospirales > Ruminococcaceae > CAG-115. The sequence continues at coordinate 5,056 of CAYPWI010000001.1, read as the reverse complement.
GCACGAAAACGCCGATTATCATCAGCACCGCCAACACCAAGGCGACTATCCTGCAAACCTTCATTATTTTTGCGCGTTTCTTGTCATTCATTATAATACACCTGTTACGGACGCGATACCGCCTTTAATATTATAACGCAAATCACGCGTTATGTCAAGAGCTTTTTGAACTAAACCTTTTGGGCGCTTATCACGGCGTGCTCATCCAACGTTCGCTGCCGTCGGGGCTGCTGCCCGTCGAAGTAACGTCTACAGCGCCCTTGGAGCAGACCGCGCGGAGCTTGCCGTCCATTTCGAACGCGTACTCAAAGCCCGTCTTGTCGTCGTAGAGCGTCACCGCCTCGTTCTCCGTGCCCAGCGTCACATATTCCGAGATGACGGAAACGCCGTCGAAGTAGCTGTATGCCGCGCCCACGCGATCGGAGCCTATCACCATGGCGTTCTTGTCGCCACAGGCAAGCGTGTTCCGCTGATCGGCGGAAAGCTCGCGTGTAAACGTTCCCGCGGGCTTCACCTCGCCGTTCTCGAGAACATATCTGGTGAGCTTGATGCCCTTTTCGTCGGGCTCGAGCGTAACTGCCGACTTTCCGTCTGTATTGCCGTTTACAAGTCTCAGGTTATTCAGCTTCACGGCGTTTATGTCCGAGCAGTCCGCCGCGAACGAAACGCTGTCGCCGCTGAACGCGATAAGCGTGCTCCCCGAGAACGCAAACCGATCGGGGATATCCGCCGATCTCATCTTGGAAGAGCAGATATTGAGCTCCTTATCGCGCAGAACGGTCTCGCCGCCCTCTTCGCCCCGCTCGTAGACCGCGCTGCCGCCCTCGAACGCCGCCGCGCAGCCGATCTTCCCGCATTTCACGGACTTTGCTTCCTCATCGGAATTATCGGCGGAGACGATCAGACCGTATTCCCCGCCGCCCTTCTCTTCCTTACCGTTGAGGAAGAACGTGCCCTCCGCGTCGGCGTAGACGGGATCTCCGAGCGCCGCCTTGACTACCGTCACCGCGCCGTCTTCTACGGAATACCCGCCGCTTATCGCGTAGGTATAGCCCTTGGTCCTGCTGAGGACGACGCTCTCCGCAGGGATCGCCGTCAAACCGTCGGACACGCCGACCTTGGGAAGATATATATCCGTTCTCTCGGCGTTGAAGCTCTCGGTAAACACGGGAGTATATACCGAGCCCAGCTTGATCTCATTGCCCTCGAGCTTTACGTCGGTGAGCTTTCCGCTCTGGCGGACGGTATATACCACGCTCTCGCCCTTTATGCGAAGATAACCGCAGTCGCCGCTCCTGTTCGCGCCGCTGCCGTTGTACACCGCTATCAGCGAGTCTCCCGAGCCGAACGCCGCCACGAACTTAGTACCGTCCGCGGGCTCGAACTGTCCTAAAGTATCAAGCTCGCCGCCGCTGAACACCGACGCGGTGATCTTGTTCTCCGAGACGCTGTAGACGTTGTTCCCCGCCGTAACCGTGCCGAGACCCGTACCGCAGATCAGCATATCCCCGAACGCCTCGGTATAGCCGTCCGCGTAGTCGAACATCGCCTCTCCGCCCATCACCCTGTCGTTCTCATCATTATAAGAATAGTAGATATCGGCGAAGACCTCCTCCGCGCTCTTGGCATAACGTATAGATCTGTCGTTCCCGCCGATGAAATGGGATACCGCGAAATTCGCGCCCACCAGCGCCGCCGCGCCGATACCCGCCGCGATGATGATGCCCTTCTTAACGCCCGAAGGCTTGCGCTCTTCGTCTTCAACATAATTATCGCTTGAGATATCGCTCCGCCCGAAATTCTTGGAGATGTCGGAAAGCTTGCCCGAGCGTTCCTCTTCGACCTCATCCTCGTTTTCGTCAAAAGCTTCGGGAGCGGGTCTCTGCTTCGCTGTCTTTACGGCGGGCTTCTGAACGGCGGTCTTGACGTTCTCCGCGCTCTCCTCGGAATTATCCGATCCCGCCGACGCGGGCATCTTTCCCGCCAACTCGGACATACTGCGCTCTACCGCTTCTCGGTTTATCGGAATGAGCCTTGTGGTCTCTCCGTTATAACCGCCATTCTCCGCGGGGGCGGGAGAAGGCGCGGGAACGGCGGGCTGTTCCTCGTCGCCGTAATCTATTACCACTTCAAATGGAGCGGTGTTCTTCTTAGGAAGCTCGGACAGCTCCTCCGCCTCCACGAATTCAACGCCGTCGTCCTGTTTATCGGAAGCCGCCTCGGAATTCTCCGCTTCGTCCGCGTTTTCGGAACGCGCCGCGTCAAATTCGTCGGGGATATCGGGGATATCATAAGACGCTATGTGCACCTCAAAAGGCTCGCGCGCGTCGGGTATGCCCGCGGACGCGTCACTTTTCTCGGAGACCTCCTCCGCCGCGGGAGCGTCCTCACGTGACGAGCCGACAGCGGGGATATTGTCCTCGGACTGCTCGACCTCGCCGTAGAACGTCCCGAAGTCATCGTAATGATCTTCTTCGGGAGCGTCGCCCAAGTCGTCCTCCGCGAAGTCGATCATATAATCGTTCACGAAGCTTTCGGTGAACTGCCGCGAATAGCCGAGCTCACCGTCGGACGCGCTGCCGCCGAACAGATCCGCCGCTCCGCCTATGCCTATCCCGACAGCGCCCGCGCCGTTATCGGGACGCGGCTTTTCGTTTTCGGAAACAGCCTCGTCCGCTTCGGGATACTCGGGGGCTTCCTCCGATACCGAGGTCTCCCCGCCTGTCCGATCGGGTTCTTCTTCAAGATCGGGATCGGAACCGAAATCCACCGACATAAGCTCCTCAGTAGCGTCGGGATAAGGAGACTGCTCCTTCTTATGCGGCAGAGATACACGCGTGAGGTCTTCATCGTCGGACGCGCCGCCGTTATTTTCCGCGGCGGGCGCGGCTACCTCTACGGTATCGGCGTTCATATCCGCGCCGTCTTCCTCCGAAAGCTGCTCGGAGGTCTCGAGACGCAGCGTCAGCGTGCGCTCCCAGATCTGCCGCGCGGTGTAGAGTATCCTCGTATAATCCTTAGAGGTCATGCCCGATTCCTCGAGCGTAACTATAAGCCCCTGCAAGTTCATCGCGGGGTGCGCCTTTATCTTGCTGACAGCCTGCTCGGGCGCGCCGCAGCCCTCCAGAAGATACAGAAAATCCGCGCTGCCTATTCCAAGCCCCCTCAGACGCGTCAGAAACGTAAACGCGTCGGGCTCGGGCGGCGGCGAATTCTCGTCGATCAGAAAATCAACGATATTCTGCGGCACCAGAACCTCGGGCACCACCTTCTTAAGCATAAATCTGCGCATATCCCCAATTGTCATGATATATTCACCCCATTATAATGCTGAAATTATTGTTTAATCGAGTTCCAGATAGTCCAAGGCTCTGATAAGGCGCTTCCTCACCGTACCCTTTGACATTCCCGAATACTGCGAGATCTCGTCTATCGTGAACCGCCCCGCGATGTACATCGCCGCGCACAGTCTGTCCGCGTGCTCCATCTCAAACAGCCGCTCGTTTATCTCCGACATAAACTGCTTGGGCGGCGCGTTCTTATATTCCTTGAAGAACATCTTTATCCGCGCACAGAGCGTCTTCATCATAAACATACGAAACGCTTCTTCGTTTTTCAGATGCCCTATCGCCTTAAAGCCGTCCTTCGCCGTACCCTGCACTGCCTCGACAGCGTCCGCGTCGTTCGCCAGAGAGTAGCACGCCGTATAGTACATATCGCGATACAGCAGCGAATACAGCTTTGAGAACGCCCGCGCGTCGCCGTTAGCCGCCAAGTCGCAGGTGTCGCGGTATTCCTTCTTGTCCATTAAGATCCCCCTATCTCAAACGCAATTCTCAAACCCCAAACGCTTACTCGTTTTGAAATTTCATCGGTCCCCGCTATGTTTTTCTTTATTCTTCACTCTTCTCCGTATTGACTACCGCTATGCCGAGTTCTTTCAGCTGCTCCTCGGAGACTGTGGAGGGCGCTTCGCTCATAAGCTCGGAGGCGTTCTGCACCTTCGGGAACGCCACTACATCTCTCAGGCTGTCGCAGCCGCACATCAGCATCGCCAGTCTGTCAAGACCTATGCCCGCACCGCCGTGAGGAGGAGCGGCGTACTTGTACGCGTCCACGAGAAATCCGAACTTCGCTTGAATTTCCTCGTCCGTCATGCCCAGCATCTCGAACATATGCTGCTGCAATTCCGGGTCATTGATGCGTATCGAACCCGACAGCAGCTCCGTGCCGTTCAGCACCAGATCATAGCACTTCGCGCGAACCTTCGATTTGTCCGTATCCAGATACTGTATATGCTCGTCAAGCGGCATGGTGAACGGGTGGTGCATCGCTACCCACTCGCCGTTCTCCTCGTCATACTCGAAAAACGGGAACTCCGTTATCCACAGGAAGTTCCAGCCCTTGGGGATAATGTCGAGCTGCTTTCCGACCTTAAGACGCAGCGCGCCCAGCGTCGGCAGCGTTACCTTATCCTTGTCCGCGACGATAAGCGCCACATCGCCCTTCTTGCAGCCGAGCGCCTTCAAGATCGCCTCAAGCTCGCCCTCTTTCATAAACTTCGCGAACGAGCAGTTCGGCGCGTCGTCCACCCAGCGCACATAAGCCAGACCCTTTGCGCCTATGCCCTTGACGTACTCCGTCAGCTTGTCTATCTCCTTGCGGGTGAGCTTGGCAGCGCCGCCCTCGGCGACTATCCCGCGAACCGAACCGCCGTTTTCGAGAGCGCTCTTGAATACGACGAACTCGCTGTCCTTGACAACATCGGAGATATCGGTGATCTCCATTCCGAAACGCGTATCGGGCTTATCCGAGCCGTATCTTCTCATCGCCTCATCATAAGTAAGACGCGGCAGCGGCGTTGTTATCTCCACATTGAGGATATCCTTATACAGCTTGTGAACGAATCCCTCGAGCATTTCCAGAATATCGTCCACATCGACGAAAGACATCTCAAGGTCTATCTGCGTGAACTCGGGCTGTCTGTCCGCTCTGAGGTCTTCGTCGCGGAAGCAGCGCGCGAGCTGGATATATCTGTCAAATCCCGAGATCATCA